>DATMML010000047.1 GCA_035570235.1 Vicinamibacteria bacterium
AGCGGCTGCACCCCCTCGCCGATCCCGACGCCTCCGCCCTCCTGGGCGAGGCGCTCCGGATGCTCTCGGGCGGGGGCCGGGCCCTCCTCGTGGAGCGGGTCATGGGTGCCCGCGGCCTCCTCGGCCGCCTGCGCGAGCACTGGGGCCGTCCCCCGCGCGCAGCGGAGGACTACCGGCGCCTCTTCCGCCCTCGGGGCCGCATCGAGAGGTCGGAGACGCTCACGAGCGGGACCAGTCACTACCTTGCGACGGTGCTTGCCAAGGAAGCCCCGCGTGCGGCATCCGGGGCCGCCCGTGAGTCGCTTTGACTGTTCCCGATGTCACCAGGTCCGAAGCCATGAGATCGGAGCGCGTGACCGAATGCGACCCCCAGCAGCCGGTTGCGACCGAGCAGAGGCTGCCCAGGGCTATTGGACCTGACTCGGCGTGGAGTTGGTGGTAGCGTGGCATCCTGACTCGCCCCCATGACGGGCGCTACGGCCAGGAGGACCGGAAGTAAAGCACGCGGAGCGTCGAGACCCCGCCGACGTTTGGCGGCCGCCGCGGGAAGCGTGAACGGCACGTTGAGGACGCCGACTCCGAACAAAAGAGCTACGGAGTGGTTACGGAATCGCTGCTCATCATCACGGGTGGCATGGGCGCGGGCAAGACGACCGTTCTCGGCGAAGCATCGGACGTCCTCGCCCTGCGCGACATTGCCCATGCGGCCATAGACTTGGACGCCCTCGGGCTTGCCCATCTCCCGTCCACTACCAGCAACGATCGCGTGATGTACCAAAATCTTCAGTCCGTCTGCGACAACTATGCCTCCCTCGGCGTCAAGCGGCTTTTGCTGGCGCGTGCGATCGAAGACCGTCCCGAGCTCGAACTGTGTCGCAGCGTTGTTTCCGCGACCCAGACCGTCATCTGCCGCCTTACCGCCAGCGTCGAAACCATGCAGGAGCGCGTCCAGAGGCGCGAATTGGGCGTATCGCAGCGAGACTACGTGGCCCGGGTCACGAAATTGAGCGTCATCCTGGACCGCGAGCGACTCGAGGATTTCACCGTCACCAGCGAGAATCGCCCGCCAACCGAGGTTGCCCGTGAGATGCTCGTCAAGGCTCGATGGATTTCACCCTGACCCACTCACCGGGGGCGGGTAGGGGGTCAGGTTCGCGTGATCCGACTCAACATGAAAGCGCGTTGATAACCTGACCACTGAACAAACCGGGGCCGAGGATAACTTCCGGTTTGCCGACCATCCGGCAGTTTGCTCCATCAATGAATACAAGCGCGTCTACTGTTTCCTTATCGGAAGTTCAATTTGTCGCCTTCTGAAAACGCGCGAGCGAACTTACTTCTGCGAAGGGGGGTCGACGAAGACGTAAACCGCCATCAGCTTACCGTCCTTCGTTACACCAACGTCAGTGCCAGTCAGCCGCTGAGGGTCATCGGGCGGTCCATACGACCAAGGAAGACGACCGACGCCGTGCATAGACTGTCCCGGCCCACGGACCGAGAACACATAGCCTTCAAACTGCGTGAAAAGGAGTTCAACAATGGCGTTAAGCTTTTCGACGCCCTCATGGACGCCGCCCGGATCGATAAAGACGCCATTCTTGTCCCACAGCTCGTCGATTGCCGCGCGACGACTGTCCGCGTCTCTTCCGTTGAAGACCGCCAACAAGTTCCGTTCTATGATCTTCTCAACTGATTGTTCCATCTCGTTCTCCTAAGTCGGTATACCAGAAGTGATCTGCTCTAGATCAGAAAATCGGCTCCGATGGATTCTTCCCGAATGACGGGCTAACCTAAAGCTGACCTACTGCCCGGGAGGACGTCAGGTTGACAGCCAAAGCTAAGCCGTGTCAGTGTTGGGGGTTAGATTGAACGCAAAACCCTCTTTCTCGCTCCCGTGAAGGTTCTGGTTGTTGGCAACGGCGGCCGGGAGCACGCCCTCGTCTGGAAGATCCGCCAGAGCCCACTGGTCGAGGACGTGTACTGCGCGCCGGGCAACGCCGGGATCGCGGAGCTCGCGGACTGCGTCCCCATCGACACTTCCAACATCGTGGAGGTGGCAGACTTCGCGCAGACCATCAAAGCCGACTTGACGGTGGTGGGGCCAGAGCTGCCCCTCGTCCTGGGTATCGGGGACGAGTTCCGACGGCGGGGGCTCTCCGTTTTCGGCCCGGATCGAGCCGCGGCCGAGATCGAGGGCTCGAAGGCCTTCGCCCGCGAGTTCATGCAGCGGCACAAGATCCCCGCCCCCCGCTACGAGACCTGCGGGTCGCTGGATGAAGCCCAGGCCTTCCTGGGCCGGGCTCCCTTCGGCTATCCCCTGGTCATCAAGGCGGACGGGCTGGCCTCCGGCAAGGGCACGGTGGTGGCGCAGGACGCCGCGGAGGCGCAGGCCGTAGTCGCCCAGATGATGACGGACAAGAGGTTCGGCACCGCGGCCGCCAAACTGATCATCGAGGAATTCCTGTCCGGGGAAGAGGTCTCCTTCCTGGTCCTCTCCGACGGATCGCGCGTGGTCCCCATGGTGTCGGTGCAGGACCACAAGCGCGCCCTTGACGGCGACCGGGGCCCCAACACGGGGGGCATGGGCACGGTCTCCCCCGCCACCAACCTTTCCCTGGACGTCCACAAGCAGATCATGCAGGAGATCATCCTGCCCACCATCGGGGGGCTTGCCGGAGAGGGCCGGCGCTTCGTGGGCGTGCTCTACGCGGGGCTGATGATGACGGACCGCGGCCCCCGGGTCTTGGAGTTCAACGCCCGCTTCGGCGACCCCGAGTGCCAGGCGATCATGCCCCGCATGCGCTCCGACATCGTGCCCATCCTTCAACAGGCCGCGGAGGGGCAGATCAAGGACACCAAGATCGAGTGGGCTAAGGAGCCCGCGGTGTGCGTGGTGCTGGCCAGCAAGGGCTACCCCGACAGCCCCGAGACTGGCCAGACGGTCCAGGGCCTGGAGTCGCTGCGGGGCCTGCCCGACGTGTTCGTGTATCACGCGGCCACCGCCCAGCGCGACGGCGAGGTCGTGACGGTGGGAGGGCGCGTCCTCGGGATCACGGCCATGGGTGCCAACTTGGATGCCGCGGTGGCACGGGCCTACCAAGCCGTGCAGAAGGTGTCCTTCCCGGGGATGCACTACCGGAAGGACATCGGCCAGAAGGCCCTGGCTCGCCTGCACGCACCACGCTAAGGGGCCCCTTGCGCCCCGGAGCGACGCAGGCCGGGAACTCCCCTCCCCCGCGGGCCCGCCTGCTCGTCGCCAGCGGCCTGAGCCTGGCTCTGAACCTGACCGGGATCACCTGGGGCCTCCCCGCCCGCTGGCACCCCGACGAGAAGGCGGATGTGGCCGCCCGCATGGCGCGGGGCGAGGGCCTCGCCCCCGACTCCTTCATCAACCCCTCTCTCCCCCTCTATGCGATGCTGCCTCCGCTCTGGGTCCAGGACGGGCTCAGCCGGGCGGGGGCGCTCGCGGGCTCCGCCGCCGATCCGCTCCTCCTCGGGCGCATCCTCTCCGCCGCCGCAGGGGCGGGGGCGGTTTTCCTGCTGGGCGCGGCCGTCGCCCGCACCCACCCCCAGCTGGGCATCCTCCCCGCGCTCCTTCTCGCCGTCTGCCCGGGGTTCGTGAACCTCTGTCACTTCGCGACCCCCGAGGCCTGGTACCTGCTCGGCGCCAGCGCCACCCTGCTCTTGGCCCTTCGCCATCTCGGAGGGTGTGCCCCCGCTTGGGCCGTCGGCCTCGCCCTGGGCCTCACCGCGTCCACGAAGTACACCGCGGCCGCCCTTCTCATCCCCGTCCTGGCCGGGGTCTGGCTCCGCCCCGGGGGGGAAGCCGGCGCCGCCCCGCGCCGGATCGCCCTCTCCCTCGGCCTGGCCGGGATGGCGGTGGGCCTGGCCCTTCTCCTCCACCCCGGCGCCCTACTGGCCTCCCGCCTGCACCTCGGGGATGTGCGCCTGCTCCATCCCGCTCACGCCCTCCGCTTCGTCCGCAGCGTGGGTTGGGCGGCCCTCTTGGGAGGAGCCGCGTTCGCGCTCCTGGCCTATTTCTCGAAGGCGCGGCCGGCCGCGGCGCGTCTCGTCCGGATCGAGGTCGTCGCGGTCGGCCTCTTCGCCCTCGTCGGCTTCCTGATCGGCACGCCCTTCGCGGCCGTGCGGCCCCTCGCCTTCTTGAGCGACCTCGCCTTCAACGACCAGACCCGCTTCGAGTACAAGGGCCTGGTCGGGGCCTCCACGTCGTTCCTGCCCTACCTGGGCCTGCTCGGCGATGCCCTGACCTGGCCTCTGCTGGCCAGCGCCCTCGCGGGAGGGCTCGTTCTCGTACAGCGGATCCGGGGCGGCGACCGTCCCGCCCTCGTTCTTCTCTTGGCCGCGCTCACGCCCTACCTGCTGGTGGCCTCGTCGGGGCACCAAGCCATGCGCTTCCTGGCCCCGGTGCTGCCCCCCGCGGCCTGGATGGCCGCTCTCGGGCTGCGCGCGCTCGTCTGGCCGAAGGCGCGGCCCTGGTTGAGCGGGCTCGTGGCCGCCCGGGCCGCCCTCGGGACCCTCCTCGTCCTACGGCTGTTCTTCGTCGACTCCCGGATCCTGGCCACGCGCTGGATCGAGCGGAACGTGCCCATGGGCGCCACCCTCGACCTGATCGCGAACAACCCCGGCTACGCCCCCCAGATCCCGGAGGGCTGGGCCCTTCGGCTCGTGCCCACCCTCTCCCGGGAGATGGCGCCGCCCGAGCGCTTCGCCGAGGCCGCCGCGCGCTACCCCGCGGAGGCGGCCCCTTGGCTCGTCCTCACCGCCTCTTTCTATGAGCGCTTCCTGGAGCATCCCGAGCAGCGCCCGGAGAGGGCGCGCTTCTTCCGCGAGCTCCTGGAGGGGCGGGGTGGCTTCGAGGTCGCGGCGCGCTTTCGCCAGGAGGGCTGGCTCCACCCGCCGGCCGAGTTCTTGGACCCCGAGATCGTGATCCTTCGCAAGAACCGGGAAGGCGCGGTCCCTGGGGTTTGAGGGAGGCGACTAGGAGCCGCCGGCCAGGCCCGGAATCGCGACCTGGAAGCGCAGGACGTCGGCCGCGTTTCCCGCCGGCTTGTCGGGGCGCGGGGTGAGGCCCAGGCCGTCGATGTCCACGATGCCGGGGAGGAGGATCAGCTCGATCTGGCGTCCCGGCCGCAGCACGTCCCCCGGCTCGACGGTCAAGCTCCGCCTTCCGCCGTCGTAGGTGACCTTGGCTCCGTCGAACCCGCGGTCGCCGGGCTGGACGCGCCCTGCGTAGCGCAGGATCACCCGGCCCTTGAAGCTCTGCTCGTTCATGTCCTTGCTGAACTGGACCTGGAAGCGCCCGTCGGTCGGGACGTCGCGGTCCCCGTCGAGGGGCAACGAGAAGACCACCACCGGGGGGACTTTGGGCCGTTCGGGCGGGGGGGGCGGGGGCGCGACCTGCGCGGTGGGAGTGGGAGCGGACGTCACCTCGACCTGGAGGGCTCTCAAATAGGTCACGCCGCCCGAGGTCTCCGGACGTCCCACCACCACCACCCATTTTCCGGTATCGCGTTTCAGGCCCGGGTCCAGGTCGAAGCCGATGCCCTTGGGCTTCTTCCCCGTGACCCAGACCGCGAACACATCGTCCTTGATGACCCAGTCGGAGGAGTTGTGCTGGCTTCGGACGGGCAGGTCGCCGTAGAGGTTCCGCCCCCGAAACTTGCCCACCACGCGCACGGTCTGGCCGTCGTGGCCGCCCGGCTTCAAGACCAGGCTCTCCAGCGTCACCGTGCCGGCCTTCTGGAGGGCCTTGGCATCCTTCTCGGGTGGCCCTAGGTACTTCCAGAACTGGACTAGGACCAGGCGCCCCGCGGAGTCGCTGGACTCCTGCACGACCCCCGTGATCTGCACCTCCTGCCCGAACCAGCGCTTGGCCTCGGTCTCGAACTCGAAGCTGACCTCGGACATGGGAAGGATCTCGACCTGCCCCCCGAACGTCCCCCGCAGGGCGAAACCGAATACGCGGCCCTGGAGCCGGGTCGACATCTCGAGAGTGCCCTTGACCCGCACCGCGCGGTTGGCGTAAGCCGTGGAGCCCAGATTCAACAGATCGTCGACGCTGACATCAACGGGGGTGCCGTATAGGTAGTCGTATTGGGTTAGGCCCGGCTGCTCTTGGGGTACGGCAACGGTGGGCACCCCCAGGGCCCCCATGGCGAGGGCCAGTGTCCCCGCGCGTCCCCAAGCCCGCATGCCCCAGTATAGGACCGGGAATGGCGGCGGGGTCAAGCGTCCCCGCTTTGCCGTTTGACGCCGCCCGACCCCGTGGTTAACATCCTCGCGCCTAAACCCCAGCAGCTTCCCGAAGCGGTCAACCACGGAGGATGGCATGGCCCAGGAGAGAGCGGCCCCGCCGGAGGCGTTCAAGCCCTACATCCCCGACGACACCGTGATCCCGGAGTTCACGTGGCGCGCCGTGATCCTGGGCATGGTCTTCGGGATCATCTTCGGGGCGGTGACGGTGTACGTGGGCCTTCGGGCCGGCCTCACCGTGGCCGCGTCGATCCCCATCGCCGTGCTCTCCATCAGCCTCCTGCGGGCTCTGGGCCGGGCCACCATCCTCGAGAACAACATCGTGCAGACCACGGGCTCGGCCGGGGAATCGGTGGCGGGCGGCGTGATCTTCACGCTCCCCGCCCTCATCTTCCTAGGCTTCGACCTCCAGTACTGGCGGATCTTCATGCTGGCCCTGATCGGGGGATGGCTCGGGGTGTTCTTCATGATCCCCCTCCGCCGCCAGCTCATCGTCAAGGAGCACGGGAACCTGCAGTATCCCGAGGGCACCGCCTGCGGGGACGTGCTCATCGCGGGCGACAAGGGGGGATCCTTCGCCAGCCGCGTCTTTCTGGGGCTCGGGCTGGGGGCGCTCTACACCCTTTTCCAGAACGAGAACATGTTCGCGGCCTGGCCGAGCACCCCGGCCTGGAATCCGGCCGGGTATCCGGGCGCCTCCGTCCGCGCCAACACCACCGCGGAGTACATGGGGGTGGGCTACATCATCGGTCCCCGCATCGCGGGCGTCATCTTCGCGGGGGGCGTCTTCGCCTGGCTCGTGGTCATGCCCGCCATCAAGTTCTTCGGCGGACACATGCCTACCCCGATCTACCCCGGCACCATTCCCATCCGCGACATGTCGCCGACCCAGCTCTGGCAGACCTACATCCGCCCCATGGGGGCGGGCGCGGTCGCGGCCTCCGGCCTCATCACCTTGATGAAGACGATCCCGACCATCGTCTCCGCTCTGAAGGCCGGCTTTGCGGACCTCGGTAAGGGAGCGGCGGCCGCGGCGGGTACGAGGCGCACCGAGCGCGACATGGACATGAGGGTCGCCGCTTTCGGCTCCCTCCTCATCCTGGCCATGATGTGGGCCATGCTCACCTTCTACCCGGTCGCGAACGCGCCGACCTCCCTCCTCGCCAACCTGGCGGCCGCGGTCTTCGTGGTGGTCTTCGGCTTTCTCTTCGTCACCGTTTCCGCGCGCATCGTGGGCCTGATCGGGACCTCCGCCAACCCGATCTCGGGCATGGCCATCGCCACCCTCATGGCGACGTGCGCGGTCTTTCTCGCCCTCCACTGGACGGGGGCGGCCTTCGGCGCCCTCGCCATCAGCATCGGCGGCGTCGTCTGCATCGCCTCCGCGAACGCGGGCAACACCTCCCAGGACCTGAAGACCGGCTTCATCGTGGGCGCCACCCCGCGGAACCAGCAGATGAGCCTGCTCATCGGGGTCCTGGTCTCCGTGTTCGTGATCGGGTTCACCCTCATGGGCATGAACCGCGGCCTCGAACAGTTCCGCGCCTACGCGGGCCGCCAATTCACCCTGGCCGAGCTGCCCTCCGGGGTCGAGGTGCAGCAAAAGCAGTTCGATCGGGCCCAGGTCCGCTATTCCAGCGAGAGCGGGGAGGTCACGCGGCCCGGCCAGAAGTACGCCCTGCTGAACGCGCTCGGTTCGGCCGACCTGCCGGACGGCAAATACCTCTACAACACCGAGACCAACCAGATCGAGGTGACCTGGATCCAGGGCATCGGCTCCGAGCGCGCGGCCGCTCCCCAGGCCCGCCTCATGGCGACCGTGATCAGCGGCATCCTGAACCAGCGGCTTCCCTGGGGACTGGTCCTGCTGGGCGTGTTCATGGTGATCGGGGTCGAGCTGCTCGGCATCCGGTCCCTCTCCTTCGCGGTCGGGTTCTATCTGTCCATCGCCACCACCCTGGCCATCTTCACGGGGGGGGTGGTGCGTTGGCTGGTGGAGACGAGCGCCCGCAGGTCGGGGGAAGAGCACAAGGAAAGCGACGTCAGCCCGGGTTCGCTCTACGCCAGCGGGCTGATCGCGGCCGGAGGCATCGTGGGTCTGATCGGCATCGCCTTCAACTATATCGAGACCCAGATGCGCGACGCGGGGAGCTCGGCGGCGGCGGACACCCTCCGCCAGGTCCTGAGCTTCGGGTCCTTCTCGGACAAGGCGGGCGGCATTCACTACCGGATCGTGGAGGCGCTCGGCGGTCCGCAGCAGGCCGACCTGATCGCGAACGTGATCGGGGTGGTGACCTTCCTGGGCCTAGCCGCGACGCTCTATCACTTCGCCCGCAAGCCGCTCGAGACCTAATCGGAGTCGGCGTCCTCGACGTGCCGTTCACGCTTCCCGCGGCCTCCGCCAAACATCGGCGGGGGTCTCGACGCTCCACGTGCTTAACCTTCGGCCCTCCTGGCCGTAGCGCCCGTCATGTGGGCGAGTCAGAATGCCGCGCTACCACGAACCGACGCCGAATCAGGTCCAACGGCCTTGGGCAGCCCCTGCTCGGTCGCAACCGGCTGCCGAGGGTCGCGTTTGATCAAGCGCTCCAGCGCGGCCGACAAAAAAACGCCCCGGAGGGCTTTGCCCACCCTCCGGGGCCGGTTAGCTGTTGGGATTCGCCAGGTCTTTACGCCTAGCGGCCCCCGCCGGGCGCCACGCGTCCGGTAAGGAGGCATCCAGTTGAAGGCGCTCTAGTTGGGGCGTGCCTGCATCGCTGCAGCCCCGATGTTCTCTAGTAGCGACGCTCCCAGTTGACTACGCTCGGCCGAGACCTAAGCGTCAGCCACCTCGCGGGGTTTAAGGCAACTGTCCACTGGACCACCTCCTTTCTCGCGTGATTGGGAGTGTACGAACGCCCCGTGGAGGCTGTCAAGGGAAAAAGGGCACAACCGGTCGGGGTTTCTGAGGAACGGCACCACAAAGCATGGTGTTTGCTCGAGTGTCACGTGATCTTTCACACTTGACACCCCTAGGACCCCATGGTACCGTCGCGCCCACGGGCCATTCCCTCCAACCGCCTACGTATGAGGGACTTCCGGCAGGTTGGTCGGAAACTGGACTCCGCCAGCGCGGCTCCCCCCGGGGAGGGGCGACGACGACAGCACCATGAAGCTGAGGGTTTTGGGCTGCTACGGCGGCAACATCCCCGGTCACGGGATGACCGCGTTCCTCGTGAATGACACCCTGGCCATGGACGCGGGGTGGGTGTCGGGAGCCCTCTCGCTCAAGGAACAGGTGAAGGTCAAGGACATCCTGATCTCGCACTCCCACCTCGACCACACCTGCACCCTGCCCTTCCTCATCGACAACAACTTCAGCGCCCCTGGCTTCGCCTTGCGGATCTACGCGATCCCCGAAGTGATCGCGTCCATGAAGAATCACCTGTTCAACAACCACACCTGGCCCGACTTCACCAGCCTGCCCAACGACCTGACCCCGGTGCTCAAGCTGGTCGAGATCGTGCCTGAGCATCCCTTCGTGGTGAATGGTCTGACCATCCGGGCCGTGCACGTCTCGCACATCGTCCCCACCACCGGCTTCATCCTCGAGGACAAGCGGGGCGCGGTGGCCTTTTCCAGCGACACCGGCCCCACCCACCGCTTCTGGGAAGTCTTGAACCGAGTCAAGAAACTGAAGGTGGTGATCACGGAGACGTCCTTCCCCAACGAGCTCCAGGAGCTGGCCGACGTCTCGGGTCACCTCACCCCCCAGACCCTGGACCGCGAGCTCAAGAAGCTGAAGCACGACGTGCCCGTCTACCTCTACGGAGGGAAGCCGAAGCACCTGGAGGCCATCAAGCGCCAGGTGAAGGCCCTGAAGCACGCGCGCGTGCGCCTGCTGGTCCAGGGCAAGACATATACGTTCTAGCTCAGACCCGGACCCGGCCCAGGCTCACCAGGCTCCCCGCCACCCCCACCGTCATCCCGCCCAGGACCAGAAACAGTCCGAGCTCCGAGGGGAGGGAGATGGCGGCGCGGCCCAGGAGGTCGGAGGCAGCGGCGAGGTCCCGGGCCACCAAACGGAAAGCCATCCCCAGCAGGCCCACGGCGAGGAGGCCGCCCAGCCCTCCTTGGACCATGCCCTCCACAATGAAGGGGCCCTTCACGTAGGCCTGGGTCGCGCCCACCAGGCGCATGATGTCGAGCTCGTCCTGCCGGGCGTAGACGGTCAGGCGGATCACGTTCGATATCGTGAACACCCCGGCCAAGACCAGGATGCCGCCCAGGAACGTGCCCACCCCCCGCACCAGGCGGGCGCCCGTGGCCAGCCGCTCGATCCAGAGGAGGTCGTACTGCACCTCCTGCACCCCGGGGGCCTTCTCGTAGGCGTGCACGAGGCGCTGCACCTCCGCCGACACCTCGTGGCCCGGTCGCAGCGAGACCTCGAGCGACGCGGGGAAAGGGTTCTCCCCCAGGTCCTCGGGCAGGGACCGCAGATCGCGGAAGAGGGCGCGAAAGCGCTCGAGGGCCTCGGCCCGGCTGACCAGCACCACCCCCGCCACCGCGGGGTCCTCCTTGAGCCGGTCCTCCAGGCTCTGGCGGATGCGGTCCTCGATGCGGTCCTCCAGGTAGAAGATGACCTGGACCTTCTGGGTCCAGCGCGTCACCACCTGGTTCAGGTTGCTGGCCACGGCCAGGAAGGCGCCGAGCACGAACAGGCTCACGGCGATGGTCCCCACGGAGAGGGCGTTGATGAGGCGGCTCCGCCAGAGGCTGGTCAGGGCCTCCTGGAAGAAGTAGAGAAGGGCACGCAGCAGGGACATGGTGGAAATCGGGGCGAGAAACTACCGCGCTCCTGACGCCCCCTTCCCGACCCCGGGCGGGGTCACTGTTCGGGCCACCCCATTTGCGGGGGGGATTATAACCCCCTGCTCAAGCTGCCATCGCTCTTGCGCCTCCCAACTACGCCGGGACAGCCAGAGCTTGAGCACTTCCACGAGGGGAAGGAACAAGAGGCCGACGATCGCGCCTATGACAACGGGGAGGGCGATCTCCCACAGCGTGGGTTGATGCATAAGACGGCACTCCTGGGAGGGATGACGAGCCAGTCTGCACCCGGGAGGTCGCCCGGCCTGACCAAGCTGCCGGGCGGGAGGGGTTGCGTGTTCCTGCGTTGCGGAAGGGTAGCGCGCGCCCGTCGGCGTGGCTTAGGTACGGGTAGTGGGTCGGTTCGCGAAGGCAGCCGTGAGTGCGGCTAGGGCAGCGTCGGCAGTCGGGTAGGCTTTTGCCTTATCGGTCGTCGGGTCGGTCTCGTCGAGTTCGGCGATCCACGCGCCGGATTCGGCGTTACGGGTCTCGATCGTCCAGCCCTTGGGTTTCAACCGTATGCGCACCTCTTCGTGCCCCGGCGGAAGGCCCCGAACGTCATACATGATCGGATCCGTCGGCGGTTCCTTCCCTTCTCCCCGCCACATGCTGGGGTGAAGACTGAACGTGAGCTTCATCTGGTTCCCCCTTAGAGCAGCCGCCGCACGATCGGCTCCGGGAAGTGCTGCCGGTGCGCCTCAACCATCACGCCATCAGCATCGAAATAGGGCGACTCTGCTCTTCCGGCCGCCTGGAAAATCTGGTCCAGAATCTCCTTTGTCGCCCTCCCGATGCTCTTCGTCTCATCGAACCGAACATCGACCGGCGTGGCCCTCAAGAGGAGCGGCTGGACCATCGGGGGGTCATTC
Source organism: Vicinamibacteria bacterium (assembly GCA_035570235.1). Taxonomy (NCBI): domain Bacteria; kingdom Pseudomonadati; phylum Acidobacteriota; class Vicinamibacteria; species Vicinamibacteria bacterium. Next base: position 11,991 of record DATMML010000047.1, read on the forward strand.
CATGGTGTCGGATCAATCACGAAGGGCTTCGTCGGCCGAAGGAAGTAGGCGAGCCTTACCGGAGCCCAGTAGTTGACGTACTTGCAGACGTATCGCGCCACCATGAGAAGTTCAACGATCCTGATGATTGCCGGTACCGAGTAAAAAACCATGAGATCCTGGTTTTCGGAGGACCAGCGGAGAGCATCCCGGTCGGACAAGTGCATCACTCCAGTCCTCAGGACCGCGATGTAGACATCCGCCGTCTGTACGGGCTTGTTGAGCGTCGTCTTACGGTAGCCGTCTGCCATCAACCTTAAGTCCCCGAAGCGCACGCTGTCATTGAGCCCCACTAAGACTTCGGTCCGCAGTCGTTGACCAAGCGGTTCAATTGTCCGCGGATCAAGAAATGTGGGGCTTGAGTACCACGGCACCACGATGATCGACTCGTCAAGGGCGCCTCGAACCCTCGCCTCAGCCTCGATTACTTCGCTGAGCTTCGTGTCCAAAGATACCTTCGCCAGAGCGATCCTCTCGTACTCCTGCCGCACCTCCGGCTCCGTCATCGGCACGGTTCCCTTAGCGTCTCGCTTGTAGTAACGGAAGGTCTCGTAACCGATCACCATGTGTAGGTCGGCGTAAGAGCGCCGCACCTGAACAATCAGGACGAACCCGCCCTTCGCAATGGCGACCTTCCGCATGGTCGGATAGACCCTAGGGTGTACGCCGTTCGCAAGCACATCGGCGAGCTGGGAGTCGACAGCTCCGTCGGTGAGCTGCATGATGGCGCTTGCAACCTTTGAACCGTCAGCGAGCTTTTTCTCGGCGACCCCATAGAGGATCTGCCCGCCGACGGTGTTGGCCATCGCCGAGATGTCCTTCGCGGCCTCGCGCTTCTCCTCCTTCGTATCTAGGGAGAGTTCGCGCTTAAACTCAAGGGTGAGATTCTCGGCGACTTGATTCTCCGCGATGCGTCGCAGCGCGGTCTCATCGACCGCCTCCAAGTCGTCAAAGAACATCCGTTGCTCCTCCACCGTCTTGTCCCCGGGGCACCGCTGTTCCGCCAAGGAGTCGTCTATCGTGGAGCTCGCGTGAAAGCGGCCCTCCTCAACTCATGCTGGCCTGCCGACGCCGGCGCGGCGAGCGGTGGCCGCGCGGAACCCGTCATTCGACTATTCGGAAGGGCGGAACGAAGCGTGAGATATCCTCGCATAGCACGGGGGCCGCGAGTAGACCAACCTGATTTGTGTCCGTACAGGTTGCTGGTAGAAGCGGATTGGAGCGCTGATCAGTGCTGTGAACGCTGTAGGTCTGTCCCCAAGGCTTAGCAAGATGGCAGAGGACTCCCGCCCGAACGAAGTTGTAAAACGGATCGGACGTCGCTCTGAGACCACCCAATGGCACAGAGCCGACTAGGTAGTACGGCTGCCCCGTGCAGTCCGCCGATTGGTAGAAGAACTGCACGACGCCTGCCTGCGGCCTGAAGCCATTCTCCGTAATGGGTACCTGGTAGAGGACGCCGTCGCGAACAAACGCGACCGTGTCCCCCTCGTTGAGGTTGCCAGCGTTTGGGTCTTTGGACCAGTCGAGTAGATAGGCACCGACGAGTTGCCCGAGGGAGTCAACGACTCGGATGGCTGGCGGACCAGGGGGACCCTGAGGCCCGGTTGGTCCGGTCGCTCCGGCGGCGCCGGGAGGCCCAACGGGACCAGCAACGCCCTGGGGTCCGGTGCTGCCCGGGTCGCCCTTGGGACCAGCCGGACCCGGCGGTCCTACCGCGCCGAAGGTCGCATCAAAGACAGCCACGAGAGAAGCCTCGGTATTCAGCACCGCAAGGAGGTAGCTGCCCGGTGCCGCCGGGCTGGTAAGGTCGACAACGATCGTTGTCGGGTTACCGCTCGTGACCGGAAGTTCGCCGAACGCCGTGAAGACGCGGGGCGCGGTCCCAAAGTTGGCACCGACGAGAGTGAGCCGCCGAAGTGCGGCATCGGTCGTCACCGAGTAGATGATCGGCTGCAATGAAGCTTGGGGTAGAGCCTCCGCTGCAACCGCAAACACGGGGAGCGCCCACACGACTAAGGTCCCAGGACTGAGCCTGACTAGAGCAGCCATCAGTCGCCGCCTTCCTCGGAGGGAGACCCTGAGTCTACACCCGGGGGGGACTTAGGCTTCTTATCCCCCTACCGGGGCCGGGAGTGATAGCCTTCCATCACACCCAAGGAGAACAAAGCGGGGGGGAAGCGCCGAGGGCGCGGCCCCCACCTAACGCGTAGGTGATTGGAGGCTCGCGTGCGAAAGTTCCTGTGGGGAGTCACCGCTTTCTTTGGTTTCATCTCCGGAATCAACCTCGTCAACACGACCATAACGGCGAACGGCGCACCTCAGCAAGCCGCCGGAGCGGCACTCTCGGCAGCCTGGGTCATCGTGCCCTACGTGATCTGCCGCGCTTTCGACGCAATGGCGCGGCCGGAGCCCGAGAAGACGGACCGCCAGCAAGAGCCGTTAGCGCCGCCGTCAGCGGGACCGGGACGTGCAGATGGCGACTATGACCGGAACCTTGAGTGAGCCTGGGCCGCGGTCGGCCTAGGTTGTGCCCGTCTTGTGCCTGTCGCCGGGGTCGGGCCAGGTTGGATACGCCGGATCGCTGGGGGGCGGACTCATCGTAAGTCGCTGCTTGTAAGGCCCCGTTGCGCTATGGCGACCTTTGAAACCAACGGTGGATCGTAATTATAATCCCCCTCCATGTCCGTGCTGGTGGGAATCGCGGGCGGTACGGGGTCGGGCAAGACCTCCTTCGCCCAGAAGCTCCAGATCCGCCTGGGCGCCCCGCGGTGCCTGATCATCGCCCAGGACTCGTACTACAAGGACGGCAGCTCCCTCGATCGCGCCGCCCAGGCCGCGATCAACTACGACCACCCGGACGCCTTCGACACCTCCCTGCTCGTGCAGGATCTGAGGGATCTCAAAGCGGGACGCCCGGTGCCCTTGCTCACCTATGACCACGCGACCTACGCCAGGCGGGTCCTGCCCGATCCCCTGACCTCGCGCCCGGTGATTCTCCTGGAAGGGATCCTGGTCCTGGTGGAGGAGCCGCTGCGCCGGCTCATGGACATCAAGCTCTTCATCGACACCGACGCGGATGTCCGCATCCTGCGCCGGCTCCAGCGGGACCTCGGCGAGCGGGGCCGGAGCTTCGAGTCCGTGGGGAAGCAGTACCTGTCCTCCGTCCGCCCCATGCACCTCGAGTTCGTGGAGCCCTCCAAGCGCTACGCGGATCTCATCATCCCGGAAGGGGCGGAGAACGAGGTGGCGCTGGAGGCGGTGGTGGCCCGCGTCCAGGCCATGCAGAGGGGCTGAGGCTCTAGGACCCCGCCACCACCCGGCCCTTCTCCAGGGCCACCACCCGCTTGCCCATGCGCTGGATCATTTCCCGGTCGTGGGTGGCCACGAGGACGGTGGTGCCGCGGGCGTTGACCTCCTGGAAGAGGGCCATGATCTCCTGGGCCAGATCCGGGTCCAGGTTCCCGGTCGGCTCGTCGGCCAAGAGGAGCATGGGCTCGTTGATGAGGGCGCGCGCGATGGCCACCCGCTGCTGCTCCCCCCCCGACAGCTGGAGGGGGTAGGCGTGCATCTTGTGGTGCAACCCCACCGCCTTCAGGGCCGCGAAGGCCCGCCGCTTCTGCTCCTTGCTCGGCACGGACAGGATGCGGAGGACGAAGGCCACGTTCTCCAGGATGGTCTTCCGCTTGAGGAGCTTGAAATCCTGGAAGACGACGCCGATGGAGCGCCGCAGCTCCGGGATCTGCCGGTCGGGAATGGCGGTGATGTTCCGCCCTCCCACCAGGATCTGCCCCTGGGAGGGAAGCTCCTCGCGAAAGACCAGCTTCAGGAAGGTGGTCTTCCCCGCCCCCGAGGGCCCGGTCAGGAAGCAGAAGTCGCCCTTCTCGATGTGGAGGGTGACATCAGAGAGGGCGGAGGACTCGCGGTCGTACTGCTTGTACACGTGGAAGGCCTGTATCATGCTGCGTCCGCGGCGAGGGACGCGGGCATTATACGGCGGTCTCGCTCAGCCGCCCGGGAGCCACAAGGGCGTGCCGCCATCCTCCACCTCCCCCTTCCGCCCGCCTCCCTTCCTGGTCGGCGGGCACCGGCAGACCATCCTCGGCTTCTGGTCCCGGCGCTACCTGGGCTGGCCCCTGCCCGTGGAAGACATGGTGGTGGAGGCGGGCGACGACGCCCGCCTGCTCGTGCGCGCGACCTGGCAGCCCGGCCCGCGGGATGAGAGCTCCGCGCTCGTGGTGGTCCATGGCCTGGGCGGTTCCGACCGGTCCCCCTACACCCTTTCCACCGGCCGGCTGGCCTTCGCGCGCGGCTGGCACGTGCTGCGGGCGAACCTGCGCGGGGCGGGAGACGCGGAGGCCCTCTGTGCGCGGCTCTACAACGCGGGCCTGGACAGCGATGTGCTCGCGGTGGTGGAGGGGGCGGCGCGGGTCTGCCCACGGATCTCCGTGGTCAGCTTCTCGCTCGGGGCCAGCATGGCCCTCCTGGCCCTGGGCCGGCATCCAGACCGGCTGCCCGCCGCCCTCCAGGCGGTCGTGGCCGTGTGCCCCCCCCTCGACCTCGCCGCCTGCGCCGCCGCCTTGGAGCGGCCCCAGAACCGTGTCTACCAGCGCTACTTTCTCAAGAACCTTCGCGCCGCTTACCGGCGGCGCCAGCGCCGACGCCCGGACCTCTACGAGGCGGGTCGGGAGCGGGGCATCGAGACGATCCGCGCGTACGACGAGGCCATCACCGCCTTCTACGGCGGGTACCGAAGCGCCGACGATTACTACGAGCGCTCCAGCGCGGGGCCCTGGCTTGAAGCCATCGGGCGAAGGGCGTTGATCCTGGCCGCGGCCGATGACCCTCTGGTCCCCGCGGAATCGGTGGCGCGCTGGCCGCTGCCCTCCTCGGGGCTGGTCGAGCGCGAGATGGCCCCGACCGGGGGCCACGTGGGCTTCGTGTCCCGCACCCGCGCGCCCGGCTTCTTCTGGGCCGCGGAGCGCGCCCTGGACTTTCTCGCCTCCTGATGCGGCTCGTTCAGAACGTGCCGGAGAGGACGGCGCAGAACCGGTCGAGGTCGATGTTCCCGCCGGACACGATGCAGACGATCCTGCTCTTTCCCGCGCCCCCGGAGAGGGCACACGCCACCGGGCAGGCCCCCGCGCCTTCGGCAATGACGCGGTTGCGCTCCGCCAGCACGCGAACCGCGGCCGCCACCTCGGCCAGGCTCGCCTTGAGGGCGTCGTCGATGAGGCCCCGTACGCGGTCCAGCATCCGGGGGAAGACGGTCTTGGCGCCGATGCCGTCCACAAAGGAGGGGCGGTATTCGACCACCCGCGGCGCCCCCGCCGCCAGGGCCTCCCGGAGGGGAGCCGCGGTCTCCACCTCGGCCGCGAAGAGTCGGCAGGCTGGCTTACGGGCCTTCATGGCGGCGGCGATCCCGCAGAAGAGGCCTCCCCCGCCCCAGGGTATGACGAGGGCGTCCACCTCGGGCAGGTCCTCCAGGACCTCCAGGGCGATGGTGCCGTTTCCCGCCATCACCTGGGGATCGTCGAAGGCGTGGATGAAGGTGCCGGGGAGGCCCGGGTAACGCCGCTCCTCGAAGGTCTGCCACCAGCGCTCATAGGAGACCTTGAGGACGCGGCCCCCCAGCCGCTCGATGGCCGCCACCTTGGTGGCGGGGGCGGTGTCCGGGGCCACCACCGTGCAGGGGATGCCCAGCCGTCGCGCGCAAAAGGCCACCCCCTGGGCCATGTTGCCGGCGGAGGCGGTCAAAACCCCGCGGGAGAGCTCCTCCGGGCTGAGCCTCGCCATCGCGTTGGCCGCCCCACGGATCTTGAAGGACCCGATGGGCTGCAGGCTCTCGAGCTTGAGGTGGATCTCGGCCGGGGCCTCGGGCAGGTTCAAGCGCACGAGGGGCGTGCGCGAGGCCACGCCTGCGATGCGCCCCCGGGCCTCGGTAATCTCGTCCAGGCTGGGGATCAGAACTCCGCCCACGTCCCCACCCCCGTCTCGCGGGCCCGCCGATCGACGTGGGCGGCGGCGGCCAGGTCCTCCACGGCCAGGCCCAGCGACTTGAAGAGCGTGATCTCCTCCCCCGAGGTGCGGCCGGGGGCGGAGCCCAAGAGGAGCTCGCCGATCTCGGCCCGTATGTGGTCCGGTCCGATCGCGCCCTCCTTTAGCGCAAAGAGGTAGTCCCCCGACTCGTTCAGCGTCGACTCCCGGCGGTCCACGAAGAGTCGGGCGGCGGCCATGGTGGCCGCGTCCACCTCCCGGCGGGTGGGAAGGCTGGCCCCCACCACGTTCAGGTGCGCCCCCGCCGCCACCCACCTCCGCTGGACCACCGGCTCCGCGGCGCTGGTGGCGGTGACGATCAGGTCCGCCCCCTTGAGCGCGGCTTCCACACTCGCCACCGCCTCGATGGGGAAGGGGTGGCACCCGGCCATCTCTTCCGCGAAGGCTTGGGCGGAGGCCAGCCGCCGGCTCGCCACCCGGACCCGCCGGAGGCTCCGCACTTCCGCCATGGCCTTGAGGTGCGACCGCGCTTGGACCCCGGCCCCGAGGATGGCGAGGTCACCCGCGTCCTCCCGGGCCAGGAGGCGGGTGGCGACGCCGGACACGGCCGCGGTCCGGATGGCGGTCACCGCGGACGCGTTCATCAGGGCTTGGAGCTCCCCCGTCTCCCCGCTGTAGAGCAGCACGCTGCCCTGGTGGGCGTCCTTCCCCGCCTCCACGTTCTTCGGAAAGACTCCCACCGCCTTCAGGCCGAAGGCGGGCCTCGCCCCCCCCTGGTAGGCGGGCATCAAGGCCATGAGCCCGGCCGCGCCCGGGGGGCGAACGATCATGCGCAACGGCTGGTGGGCCTCTCCGCGCGCGAGGCCGAGGAGGGCCACGGCCATGATGTCGATGCATTCCCCCATGGGAAGAAGTTTCTCCACCTCGGCCTGGCTCAAGATCAGGATCTTCATGGGGCCTTATCTTGGCTCAACCCCGAGCCGGAGGGGGCGCCCCCGGACGGTGTCCCTAAGAGCAGGGGCCGGAGGGCCATCCAGACCGTCTCCGCCACGCGCCTCTGCCCCTCCGCGGTGGGATGGATGCCGTCCGCCTGGTTCAAGGACGGGATTCCCGCGACTCCCTCCAGCAGGAAGGGGATGAGCACGGCGTCGTTCTTCTTCGCGAGCTCAGGAAAGACCGCGCGGTACCGGCGGCCGTACTCGGGGCCGTAGTTGGGGAGGGCCAGCATGCCCGCCAGCACCAGCCGGGGCGGGGGCGACTGCCGGCGGGCCCGATCAAAGATGGCCTGGATGTTGGCGCGGGTCGCTTCCGGATCCTGGCCGCGCAGGCCGTCGTTGCCGCCCGTCTCCAGCACCAGCACGTCGACTCTCGTGCGCAGCAGCCATTCCAGGCGGCGCAGGGCCCCCGCCGAGGTCTCGCCGCTCACGCCCGCGTTCACGGCCCGGTAGCGAAGGCCGGCCGCGTCCAGCTTGGCCTGGATCAAGGCCGGATAGGCCTGGGCGGGATCCTCCAGGCCGTAGCCGGCGGTGAGGCTCGTGCCCAGGAAGAGGATGATGCGAGGGGTGGGAGCGGGCTCGGGGCGCGCGGGGGCGGCGAGGAGCGCGAGGAAGAGGGCGTTTCTGGCTATCATGCTTGAGGGGGAGAGGGGGCCGGAGCCTTGTCCATGCTGCGCTGCGAGTCGCTGACCAAGACGTACTCGTCCGGGGGGCACGAGCTCGCTGTCCTGAAAAGTATCACGTTCTCGCTGGAGGCCGGCGGCTTCCTGGCCGTGGCGGGCCCCTCGGGCAGTGGGAAGACCACCCTCCTCGGCCTCCTGGCCGGCCTCGACCGGCCCACCCAGGGCGACGTGTGGCTGGACGGCCAGGACCTCTCCTCCCTCAGCGAGGACGAGCGGGCCCGTCTGCGGGGAGAGAAGGTGGGCTTCGTCTTTCAATCCTTCCATCTGATCCCGACCCTGACCGCGCGCGAGAACATCCAGGTGCCCCTCGAGCTTCGGGGCGAGGAGGCCCGCGACCGGGCCGAGGAGCTGCTGGCCCGGGTGGGACTGGCCGACCGCGGCCACCACTACCCCGCCCAGCTCTCCGGGGGAGAACAGCAGCGCGTGGCTCTGGCCCGCGCGTTCAGCCACCGCCCCCGCATCCTGTTCGCGGACGAGCCCACCGGCAACCTGGACGCCGCCACCGGGGCCACCGTCATCGACCTCATGGCGGAGATGAACCGGGAGCTGGGCACCACTCTCGTGCTCGTGACCCACGACCACGACCTCGCGGCCCGCGCCCGCCGCGTGATCCGCCTGGCGGACGGCGCCATGGTGGCCGACACGGCTTCCCCCGCGGTCCGGCCGGCCGCCCCGCCCCAGCTTTGAAGGGCCTCGGCTTCGTCCTGGCCATGGCCGGGCGGGAGAGCCGCGCCTCCTTCCGCCGCATCAGTCTGATCGTGTCCGCCATCATGGTCGGGGTGGGGGCGCTCGTGGCCATCAACTCCTTCACCGCGAACCTGCAGGACTCCGTGCGGCGGCAGGCCAAGGCCCTGCTCGGTGCGGACCTCGCCGTCTCCAGCGCGGCCCGCTTCTCGGCCACGACCCTCGCCCTGCTCGAGGAGCTCAAGGGGGCGGCCGGGGCGCGGGGCGCCGCGGCCGAGGCGCGGGTCACGAGCTTCGCGGCCATGGCCTACGTGCCCCGGACATCGGGCACGCGCCTGGTGCAGGTGGCGGCGGTGGAGCCCGGCTACCCCTTCTACGGCGAGATCGAGACCGCGCCCCCCGGGGAATGGGGCCGGCTCCCTGAGGATGCGGGCGCGCTCGTGGACCCCTCGCTCCTCACCGCCCTGGGGGCGCGCGTGGGGGACACCCTCGCCCTCGGGGAGGCCCGGTTCCTGATCCGCGGCACCGTCCTGAACGTGCCCGGCGACGTGGGGGTGCGCTCGGCCTTCGGACCCCGCGTCTTCATCCCCGCCGGCCGCGTGGAGGAGACGGGCCTCCTGACCTTCGGTTCCCGCGGCCGCTACGAGGCCTTCTTCAAGCTCCCCGAGGGAGCCGACGCCCAGCGCCTGGCCGAGCTCTACCGCACGCCCCTGAACGCGGAGCGCGTCAACCTCCGCACCGTGTCCGAGGACCAGCGCCGGCTGAACGACACCTTGACCCGCCTGGGCCGCTACCTCGGGCTCGTGGCCCTGGTCGCCCTGCTTCTGGGCGGGCTGGGGGTGGCGAGCGCGGTCCACGTCTTCGTGCGGAACAAGATGGAGACGGTGGCCGTGCTCCGCTGCCTGGGGGCCAGCGGGGGCCGGGTCCTGGCCGTGTACCTCGTGCAGTCGGCGGCGATCGGCCTTCTGGGCAGCCTGGCCGGAGCCCTCCTGGGGGTGCTCGTCCAGTTCGCCTTGCCCCGGGTCCTGGGCGGGTTCCTGCCCGTGGACGTCCGCATCGCCCCCTCCTGGCCGGCGATCCTGGGCGGGGTCGCGCTCGGGCTTTGGGTAGCTACGGTCTTCTCTCTTCTGCCCCTGCTTGCGGTGCGGCACGTGTCGCCCCTCGTGGTCCTGAGGCGGGCCTACGAGGACAGCTCTCCTCCCCCCCGAACCCTCGGGCGGGGCCTAGCCCGGCTGGCCGTGGCCCTAAGCGTGGTGGCCCTGGCCGTGCTCCAGGCGGGTCGGCTGGTCCCGGGACTGGCCTTCGCGGCCGGCGCGGGGGTCGCCCTCTTGGGCCTCTGGCTGGCCGCCCTCGCCCTCACCCGCGCGGTCCGCCGCTTCTTCCCCACCCGCCTGCCCTACCTCTGGCGCCAGGGCCTGGCCAACCTCTACCGCCCCCACAACCAGACGGTCACGGTCGTGCTGGCTCTCGGCTTCGGGACCTTCCTGCTGAGCACGCTCCTGCTCGTCCAGCACAACCTGCTCCGCGACCTGCGCGTGGACGGGGGGCGGGCGCGTCCGAACCTCGTGCTCTTCGACATCCAGCCGGACCAGCGCCCCGCGGTCGAGGCAAAGATGAAGGAGGCCGGCCTGCCCCTGGGGCCGGCCGTGCCCATCGTCCCCATGCGGATCCTCTCCGTGAAGGGCCGCGTCGTGACGCAGGTGCTGGGCGCGCCGGGCTCGGCGGAGGCGGTGCGCGGACGCTGGGCCTTCCGGCGCGAATACCGCAGCACCCACCGCGACACCCTCGAGCCTTCGGAGCATACGGTAGGGGGGCGCTTCTGGGACCCCGGCGCGGGGCGCGGGCCCGTCGAGGGCGCCCCCGTTCCGATCTCGATGGAAACGGGGGTGGCCAAGGAGCTGGGGGTGGGCGTGGGCGACGAGATCGTGTGGGACGTGCAGGGCGTGCCCGTACCCTCCCGGGTCGCGAGCCTGCGCGAGGTGGAGTGGGTGCGCTTCGAGCCCAACTTCTTTGTAGTGTTTCCCGAGGGCCCGCTGGACGAGGCCCCCCAGACCTACGTCATGCTGAGCCGGATCGAGGACCCCGGGCGGCGGGCGACGTTCCAGCGCGGTATCGTGGAGGCCTTTCCCAACATCTCCGCCCTCGACCTCTCGCTGGTGCAGCAGGCGGTGGAGGCGATCCTGGCCCGGGTGGCCTGGGCGCTGCGCTTCATGGCCCTCTTCAGCCTGGCCGCAGGGGCGGTGGTGCTCCTGGGGGCCCTGGCCGCCAGCCGCCACCAGCGCATCCGCGAGGGCGTGCTCCTCCGCACCCTGGGGGCGACCCGGGCCCAGGTCCTGCGCGTGCTCATCGCCGAGTACATGAGCCTGGGCGTGCTCGCCTCCCTGATCGCTCTGCTGCTCTCCTGCGCAGCGGGCTGGGCTCTGGTGCGGTTCGGCTTCGACACCGGCTTCCATCTGCCCGGGCCGGCCCTCGTCGGCCTCGCTCTCGGGGTGGTCGTCCTCACCCTGGGGGTCGGCCTCTGGAGCAGCACCGAGGTCTTCCGTCGGACGCCGCTCGAGGTTCTGCGGGCGGAGTGAGGGGCCTCAGGGCTTCTTGACCGTCACCGTCATCTCCACGCGGTCGCGGGCCCGGTCTCCGTCCACCGGCGTCTGCCCGATCCGGTCCGCCACCTCCTGGCCTGCGATGACTTGCCCGTAGACGGTGTACTGACCGGTGAGGGACGGCTGGTCCGCGAGGCAGACGAAGAACTGTGTTCCCGCGCTGTCCGGGCTCGAGGGGCGCCGGACGGCGGCCACCGTGCCCCGAGTCAGGGGCCGGGAGGAGAACTCCGCCTTCAGCAGGCCCAGGCCGCCCGTGCCGTAGCGGGCGCTCTGGCTCTTGTCCTTGGAGAGGGGATCCCCGCCCTGGATGATCCCGCCCGCGATGATCCGGTGGAACGTGGTGCCGTTGTAGCCGCCCGCCTTCGCGGTCTTCACGAACAGCTGGACGTGGCTCGGGGCGAGCTCGGGCAGGAGTTTGATCGTGAACGATCCGAGGCTGGTCTCGACCACCGCTTCCGTCTCCGGGGGCAGGGGCTCGGGCGCCTTGGGCGTCGTCGCGGGCGGGCCCGCGACGACGGAGGCGGCCGCGGCCAGGGTGACCGCGGCCAGGAAGGGGGCTCGACCCCCGCCCTCACTCATCGGAGCGCTCGACCGAACGCGACGCCCAACCGCCGGTTGCGACCGAGCAGAGGCTGCCCAAGGCAATTGGACCTGACTCGGCGTCGGCTCGTGGTACCGGGGCATCCTGCCTCGCCCACATGACGGGCGCTACGGCCAGGAGGGCCGAAAGTCAAGCACATGGAGCGTCGGGTAGTGTCTCAGTTTGAGGGCCGATCCAAAAGGGCCACGATTTCAGCCAAAGACCAGACATGATCGGAGACGCCGGCCTCCATCGCCGGGGTCACCCGGAGCGTGGAATGGACGCGCCCAAAGTTGTAGTAGAGGGTGTAGAGCGACACGGCCGCCTCGTGATTCTCGGCCTTCTTGGAGAAGGCATTGGTTAGCCGGGTGAACCGTCGCATGCTCATCCGCATCGTGAGATTCTGGCGTTCGATGTAGGACGTGGAGATGTGGGCGGGATCGGGGTCGCCCGAGATGGCCGTGCGCTTGCAGCCGGTGCAGACGGGCGGGCTGTAACGGCGCTGTCCCTCGGGAGCCTCGCCGTAGAGCTTCACGAGTTGGGCAAAGTCCACGTCCATCCCGAAGGCACCCTCTACGGCCTCTAGGTACGCCTTGTGGCCGTCTGTGGTGAGTTGCACGCGGGTCGCCAGCCGGGAGGCTACGTCCTCCATGAATACCGTGGCGTAGCCTGCGTCACGGCCGCCGATCAGCCAGGAGACGATTAGCTTGGAGTCCGCATCCATCGCGGTCCAGGTCCACATGTCGCCGGCTTTGCCTTGGGCCTTCATGGTCTCCGGGGCGTTCTTTTCCTTGGCATAGACGAAGGACCAAATCTCATCACACTGGATGCGCTTGGAGCGGAGGTTGACCAGCGTCTCTCGCTGGTAGCGGTCGCATGCTACGCCCAGGTCGGCTAGGAGCTTCATGACGGTATTGATGGCAACGCCCGTCATGCGGGCCGTGGACCGAAGGCTGTTGCCCTCGACTAGGGCCGCCACGACCGCCGCCCGCTTCTCTTGGCTTAGCCTGTTCATACCCCTAATATATGCTTGAGCGGCTCAAGCGTCAAGTACTTCTTTTGATGTTTGTGTGCAGCTTCCGTAACGAACAAACCGGCGAACCAGGGACGAAGTTTCGGGCGAACTATGCCATTGACTTAGCGGTCCGGTTCGCATACGCTTCGTGTGGGAAAAAGTTTGGCGGGGGCCTCGGAACCTTCTCAGGGGTCGAACCGAAGCCTCCCGCCAGGGAAGGAACGGCTATGTCACGTTTGGCGCCCGGAAAAAGGGCGGACGGTTAAGGAAACTCCGTCAGAAACCCCAGCTTGACGCCGTGGGCACGGGAACCAAAACCCCGTGCCCCTTTTCCAGACTCCAGGGGGAGTCTATACGATAAAGCCACGCATTTCAAGGGGTTTCCGATGAAGAGCATGGACCAAACCGAGCGGATAATCGCTGAGCTGGAAGCCGAACGCGCCGAGTTGGATGCGGCGATTGCGGTACTCCGACGAAAGCTTAGACCTGTCTGGCGACCCGCGTCCGGCTCGACCGCCCCTGAGGGAGCGGCCAAGGCCCCAAGAGGGCCCCAGAGGCTACCTTTCCGGAGGCTCAGCGTGCCCGAGGCGCTCCGTATGTACGCCGCCAATGGAGCCAGCGGGGCTCAGGCCCCGCGAGAGATCGGCGAAGCCCTCAGGGCGGGGGGGATCAAGAGTAGGTCCCCTCACTACACGAGCATCATCAGGACGACCCTCAGGAGGCTCGGCACCGAACTCGGCTGGAAGAAGCTTGAAGATGGTCGCTGGGAGCCGATGCCCCCCCAGTCGAGCCCCTAAAAGACGAAGGGCCCAGCGCTGCAACGCCGGGCCCCCAGACCCCCCAGTCCTAGAACCAAGGAGGCTGATTGATCTCTCTACCAACATACTAGCCCACAAAACCCCATTGTCAACTACAAGATATGGGGGTTAGTCCGCCAAAGCCGGGGTACGGAAGCGGTCAAACTGAAGGTCCCTGCAAGGCCCTGTCTCCTAGAGACTTCAGGGGTTCGAATCCCCTCCCCGGCTCCAACGGGCCTTTGCTGCCCGCCGAGCGATGGCCTTCCGTCTGGCTGCACTCAGGGCCCTAGCTCTGGCTGGACCCCCCTTCCGGCCGCCCCGACGACCTAGGGCGGTCATAACGGCACTGATAGCCTCGGAACTGGGCTCCGGGGGGGCCTGAGGGGGCCCGGGGAATGATTCGTCCCCCGTAGCCTGGCGCATGACCCTCAGGGCTGATTGTGTACCATCTTCCTCTTGCTTGACCCGCTTTGGCATGCCTCAAAGATAGGCATAGGCGGGGCCATCCGTCAAGGGCTCAGGGCTTTTTCGGGCTTTCAAACTGAGACACTACCGAGCGTCGAGACCACCGCTTACGTTTTGCGGACGCCGCGGGAGGCGTGAAGGGCACATTCATGACGCCTACTCCGACCATTCTCCCTCGCCTTCTTCGAGGAGGTGCTCGCGCGCGGCCAGCCGGCGAAGGACGTCGTCTCGGTCGCCCAGGGTGGACGTGCCCACGCCCTCGACCACGCAGGAAGCGGCACAGGTCGCGAACACGGCCGCCTCCAGGGGATCTCCTGCCTCATGGTAGCGCATTAGGAAAGCAGCCGCGAAGACGTCGCCCGCCCCCGTGGGGTCCACCTCCGGCCGGGGGTAGGCGGGGACTTCCTGCGCGCCCGCGCGCGTGAACAGGGTGAGGCCCTGCCAGCCGCGCGTGCAGGCCACGATCGGCACCTGAGCCAGGAACTCCCCCGCCCGCGCCGCCCCCCCCGGGAGGTCCTCCTCGGAGAGGAAGAGCACGTGGACGCCCTCGAGGTCGCGCGCGGGATCGGCCCAGTCGCGGGCGGAGACGCGGCCGTCGCGATCGAAGTCGCGCAGCCAGCCCTGGGCGATGGCCCCCACGCAGCCGGCCGCGAAGGCGGGGACGAGCGATCCCTTGATCTCCCCCGCCACCGGGCCCAGGAGCAGCACCTCGGGATCGCGCCAGTCGTCGGGAAGGGACAGGAGCTCGAGGTCGTCGGCGCGGGCGAAGAGGACCTGCTGCCGCGCGCCGTCCTCGTCGTAGGAGTTCCCGAAGCGCGTGGTGGCGGGCGCGGGTTTAACGAAAGCGGCGACCCCGGGCAGGTCGCGGGCGGGGTCGAAGTCCAGGGGGCTGGCCGAGGTCAGGACGGCCGCCGTCCAGCCCAGGCGGCGGGCGGCGAGGGCCGCGTAGGAGGCGCTTCCCCCCAGGACGTCGCCCCCCTCCCGCCGGTCCCAGGTCACGTGTCCGACGGCCAGGAAGCGGGGCAAGAGGGGCCTAGCCCCGCACCTTCTCGAAGAGCCGGAGCTGGGAGCTGTCGGGCTGGGAGACGGCCACCGGGTAGCGGCCGGAGAAGCAGGCCGTGCAGTGGCGGGTTTGGCCCGGGTCTTCCACGGCCTTCAGCAGGCCCTCGTGGGACAGGTAGGCGAGGCTGTCCGCCGCGATGTACTGCCGGATCTCCTCCAGCGAGTGTCGGCTCGCGATCAGCTCGCTCTTCAAGGGGGTGTCGATCCCGTAGTAGCAGGGTCCGGTGGTGGGGGGGCTGCTGATGCGCACATGGACCTCGCGCGCTCCCGCCCCCCGGACCATGCCCACGATCTTGCGGGAGGTGGTCCCCCGCACGATGGAGTCGTCGATGAGCACCACCCGCTTCCCTTCCAGGACGCTCTTCACCGGGTTCAGCTTGACCTTCACCCCGAAGGAGCGGATGGACTGCTTGGGCTCGATGAAGGTGCGCCCGACATAATGGTTGCGGATGAGGCCCCACTGGAAGGGCAGGCCGCTCTCCTGGGCGTAGCCCAAGGCGGCCCCCATCCCGCTGTCGGGCACAGGCACCACGATGTCGGCGGGGGCGGGGGCCTCGCGGGCGAGCTGCCGGCCCAGGAGCAACCGGGAGAGGAGGACGTTCCGGCCGAAGACCTGGCTGTCCGGACGCGCGAAGTAGACGTGCTCGAAGATGCACTGGCTAGGCGGCTCGGGCGGGAAGGGGTGGAAGGAGCGCACCCCCTGCTCGTCGATCACCAGGAGCTCGCCCGGCTCGACGTCCCGCACGTACTGGGCGTCGATCAGGTCGAGGGCGCAGGTCTCGGAGCAAATGATGGTGGCCCCGTCCAGCCGCCCCAGCACCAGGGGCCGGAAGCCCCAGGGGTCGCGGGCCGCCACCAGGGCCTCGGGGGTGAGGAAGAGCAGCGAGAACGCCCCCATCACCTTGGAGAGGCTGGCCGCGATCGCGTCCTCCAGGCGCTCGCGGTGGCTGCGCGCGTAGAGGTGCAGGATCACCTCCGTGTCGGAGGTGGACTGGAAGATCGAGCCCGCTGCCTCCAGCTCCTGCCGGAGGATGGCCGCGTTCACCAGGTTCCCGTTGTGGCCGAGGGCGATGGTCCCCCGATGGCATTCGATAAGGATGGGCTGGGCGTTGGCGGCCACCGTGTCCCCGGCCGTCGAGTAGCGCACGTGGCCCATCGCCCGGTCCCCCTCCAGGGTGGACAGACGGGCATCGGTGAAGACGTCGTTGACGAGCCCCATGCCCTTCTCGATGCGCAAGAGGGCGCCGTCGCTGGCCACGATCCCCGCCGACTCCTGCCCCCGGTGCTGGAGCGCATAGAGACCGAGATAGGCCAGGTGGGCGGCCTCGGGGTGGCCGAAGATGCCAAAGAGGCCGCAGCGGTCGTGAAAGTGGTCGTCGTCGGCGCGGCGAGCCCGGTCCTTGGGGTTCTCGCCTCCTGGCGGCATGGCCGCATGGTAGCCGATTCCAGCGCGCCAGGGGCGGAGGGCGGAGCCTTGGGGGTCAGGAACCGGGGACGAGAGCGACCCCCAGCCGCCTCTCGAGGTCCATCCAGCCCTCGTGAAGGCGGGCCACGGGCAGGTCCACGAACACCCGGGTACCGGAGAGAAGGACGAGGCGATCGCCCCCCACCGTGCCCAGGCCCACGCAGGGGACGCGATGACGGAAGGCGGCCGCGCGCAGCCGGGCCTCGTCCCGGGTGGTCACGATCATCCGCGAAGGGGACTCGGAGAAGAGCAGGACGTCGGGGCGGAGGCGGCCGGGCAGGTCGAAGCGACCGCCGAGGCCAGGCTCTTCCCGGGCGAACGCGCACTCCGCCAAGGCCACGGCCAGGCCGCCGTCGCTGGGGTCGTGGGCCGAGAGGAGGAGGCCGGCGCCGGCCGCCTCCACCACCAGCGCTTGGAGCCGCTTCTCCTCCTCCAGGTCGAGCCCGGGGGGCGGACCCGCCACCTTCCCGTGCACCACTTTCAGGAACTCGCTCCCCCCAAGATCCTCACGGGTGTCGCCCAGGAGAAAGACGGCGTCGCCCTCCCGCTTGAACCAGGAGGTGAGGGCCTTGTCCGCGTCCTCCAGGAGGCCCACCACACCCAGGACGGGCGTGGGGTAGATGCCCTGGCCCTCGGTTTCGTTGTAGAGGGATACGTTTCCGCCCGTGATGGGCACGCCCAGCGCCCGGCAGGCCTCGCCCAGGCCCGCGATCGCGGCCACGAGCTGGCCCATGATCTCCGGCTTCTCGGGGTTCCCGAAGTTGAGGCAGTTGGTGGCGCCGATGGGGGTCGCACCTGCGGCCACCACGTTACGGCAGGCCTCGGCCACGGCCAGGCGCGCGCCCGCGCGCGCATCCAGCCAGCAGTAGCGGCCGTTCCCGTCCACCTTCAGGGCCAGGGCCTTCGTCGTCCCCTTGATACGCACCACCGCCGCGTCCGAGCCCGGCCCCACCATGGTGTTGGTGCGGACGGTGCTGTCGTACTGGCGGTAGACCCAGCGCTTGCTGGCGATCGAAGGCGAGGCCAGGAGGCGGAGGAGGGCCTCCCCCAGGTCGGGGGGCGGGGGCAGGGCCAGAACGTCCTCCGAGGCCGCCGGGTTCACCGGCTCCACAAAGGGCCGCTCGTAGAGGGGGGCGTCGTCGGTGAGGGCTCGGTTGGGGACGTCCGCCTCCAGCACGCCCCCCGCGAAGACGCGCAGCCGCTGGTCTGCGGTCACCCTTCCGATGGCTTCCGCGTGGAGGTCCCACTTCTCGAAGATGCGGATGATCTCCGCCTCCCGTCCCTTCTCCGCCACGAGCAGCATCCGCTCCTGCGACTCCGAGAGCATGACCTCGTAGGCGCTCATCCCCGTCTCGCGCTTGGGCACCTTCTCTATGTCGATCTCGACCCCGGTTCCCGCCCGGGCCCCCATCTCGGAGGTGGAGCAGGTGAGGCCGGCCGCCCCCATGTCCTGGATCCCCACCACCGCCCCCGTCTCCAGCGCCTCCAGGCAGGCCTCCAGCAGCACCTTTTCCAAGAAGGGATCGCCCACCTGCACGGTGGGCCGTCGCTCCTCGCTGCCCTGGCTGAACTCCGCGGAGGCCATGGTGGCGCCGTGGATCCCATCGCGGCCGGTCTTGGCCCCCACGTAGAAGACGGTGTTGCCCACACCCTCCGCCCGGCCCCGGAAGATTGCCGTGGACTTCACGATCCCGAGGCAGAAGGCATTCACGAGCGGGTTCTGGCGGTAGCACTCCTCGAAGACCACCTCCCCGCCCACGGTCGGGCAGCCAAAGGCGTTGCCGTAGCCGCCGATCCCGGACACCACCCCGCTCAGGAGGCGGCGGCTCTTCGTCTCCTCGGGGGGTCCGAAGCGGAGGGAGTTCAGGATGGCGATCGGCCGCGCCCCCATGGTGAAGATGTCGCGCAGGATCCCGCCCACCCCGGTGGCCGCCCCCTGGTAGGGCTCGATGAACGAGGGGTGGTTGTGGGACTCGATCTTGAACACCGCGGCCAGGCCGTCCCCCAGGTCCACCACCCCCGCGTTCTCTCCCGGCCCCTGGAGCACCCGGGGCCCCTTTGTGGGCAGGGTCCGGAGGTGGATCTTGCTGCTCTTGTACGAGCAATGCTCCGACCACATGACGGAGAAGAGCCCGAGCTCGGTGCGGTTGGGATCGCGTCCCAGGGCCTTCACGATGCGCTCGTACTCCCCGGCCGTGAGGTTGTGCTCGGCGAGGACCGCGGAGGAGATCGACATTTCGTTTCTCATTCTAACCGGCAGGAGGCGATGTGGATCTGGCCCCGGTTTTTTGGGTACCATCATCGAGGGGAGCGCCCCCGCGGCGCCCATGAACTACATCCACCTCGCCATCCCCGTCTTCTTCCTCCTCATCGGGCTCGAGCTCGTTCTAGCCCGGATCGTGGAGAAGGACTACTACCGGCTCTCCGACTCCATTAACGACCTCTCCTGCGGGATCATCCAGCAGGTGCTGGACGTGTTCCTGAAGACGGTTCTCTTTGCGGGCTACCTCTACCTCTACGGACACTATCGGGTCTTCACCCTCCCCACGAGATCGCTCCCGACCTGGGTGGCCGGCTTCCTGGGGGTCGACCTGCTTTACTACTGGTTCCACCGCTGGAGCCACGAGATGAACGCGGGCTGGGCGGCGCACATCGTCCACCACCAGAGCGAGGAGTACAACCTCGCGGTGGCCCTCCGGCAGGGCGCGTTTCAGGGCTCGTTCTCCTGGATCTTCTACCTCCCCCTGGCCCTGCTCGGGCTCCCCCCGCTGCTGTTCTTGACCGTATCCTCTTTCAACACCCTCTATCAGTTCTGGATTCACACCCGGACCATCGGCCGGCTGGGTCCCCTGGAGTGGGTCCTCAACACCCCCTCCCACCATCGCGTGCACCACGGGCGGAACCCGAAGTACATCGACCGCAACCATGGGGGCACCCTGATCGTCTGGGACCGGCTGTTCGGGTCCTTCCAGGCCGAGGAGGAGGAGCCGGTCTACGGGATCACGACTCCGCTTCGCAGCTGGAACCCGCTCTGGGCCAACCTCCACTACTGGGTCGACCTCTTCGCCAAGGCGCGCCGAGCCCGGCGGCTCCGCGACTCCTTTCGGCTCTTCCTGAAGCCGCCGGGGTGGCATCCCGAGGAGTTGGGCGGCTTTCTGGCCGCCCCCGAGGTGGACCCCCAGACCTACCACAAGTACGACACCCCCGCCCCGCTCGGCCTGCGGCTCTACGTGCTCGGGCAGTTCGTCCTCGTCAACCTGGCTGCTCTCGCGTTCCTATTCCGAGAGAGCGGGATGGGCGCCCTCCCGCGCTCGGGGGCGGGCCTGGCCATCGTCGTCACCCTGGCTGGACTCGGGGGTCTGCTCGACCGGCGGGCCTGGGCCTACTGGCTGGAGGCCATCCGCCTGGTCGGCCTGGCCGCGCTTTGCGCCGCCCTCCTTCCCGCCCCGGCCTGGGCGGCGGCGGGCACAACCCTCGCGCTCATCGCCCTTGGCTGGCTCCTCGCCTACCGGCGCGTCTTTCTGCCAGCCTCGACCGCGCCCGCCCGCGCCGCCTGAATCGGTTGCGAGCTAGGCCTCCCCTCGGCTGGAGCGTAGACGAAGACAAAAAAAACCACCGACCCCGCACAAAAGCCGTGCTAGGATCAAATTTGGACGGCAGGTAGCGAAGTGACGGCCCTCCCTCAGGGTCACCGAATGGTCAAGGTCTGCGCCTGGTGCCAGAAGTACCTCGGAGTCGCCGATTCTGAGGACCCGCTCTCGATTAGCCACGGCATCTGTCCCACCTGCGTGGCCCGCCAGCAGCAGGGGGAGATGCCCACCCTGGT
Organism: Vicinamibacteria bacterium; assembly: GCA_035570235.1. Taxonomy (NCBI): domain Bacteria; kingdom Pseudomonadati; phylum Acidobacteriota; class Vicinamibacteria; species Vicinamibacteria bacterium. The sequence goes on from DATMML010000047.1 coordinate 32,199, forward strand.
GATCCCCGAGAAATGGGCGGACACCTTGCCCCTCATGGAGGCTCTGCTCCGGGGAACACCCGAGATCCGGGTGGTCGTGGAGCGGCGGGTCGGCAGTCGCCGCCGCCCCCATTCCTCCTCGAGCGAGCCCGAGGATCGTCGCCGGCTCTCGGACCGGCGGCAGAGCGACGGGATGCTGCTGATCTGACGGATCCGACGATCTAGACCGTCTGCAGCGCCCGCACCAGCGCCTCGAGGATGCGGCGGCCGTCCGTCGAGCCGAGCTCCGGCTCCGAGGCCCGCTCCGGGTGGGGCATGAGGCCCACCACGTTGCGGGCCCGGTTGCAGACGCCGGCGATGGCCCGGGAGCTGCCGTTCACGTTGGCCGCATCCTCCAGTCGGCCGTCCTTCGTCGTGTATCGGAAGACCACGCCGCCCTCCCCTTCCAGACGGTCCAGCTCCTCGTCCGGCAGGTAGAAGTTCCCTTCCCCGTGCGCGATGGGCATGGTGAGGACGGTGCCCTCGGCCAGGCCCGCGGTCATGGGGGTGTCGCTGCGCTCGACGCGGACGTGCACGGGCAAGGACAGGAACTTGAGGCCCCGGTTGCGCAGCATCGCCCCCGGGAGCAGTCCCGCCTCTTGGAGGATCTGGAAGCCGTTGCAGACGCCGAGCACGGGCCCGCCCCTCTCCGCGAATTCGCCCACCGCCCGCATCACGGGGCTAAAGCGGGCGATGGCCCCCGTGCGGAGATAGTCGCCGTAGGCGAAGCCGCCCGGGAGGACTACGGCATCGAGGCCGGAGAGATCGGTGTCCTTGTGCCAGACGAAACGAGCCTCCTGGCCGCAGACGTCCTTCAGGACGTAGTACGTGTCGTGGTCGCAGTTCGAGCCGGGAAACACCACCACTCCGACTCTCATGCCTCGACCTCCACGCGGTAGCCCTCCATCACCGGGTTGGAGAGGACGCGACGCGCGATCTCCTCCGCCGCCGCCCGCGCCTCCTCCCCGCCCAGGCCTTCGAAGGCCACCTCGAAGTACTTTCCTTGGCGGACATCGGCCACCCCCCGGTAGCCCAGGGATTGAAGAGCGTCGTGGATGGTCTTGCCCTGGGGGTCGAAGACCGATTTCTTGAGCGTCACGTAGACACGGGCTTTGATCATCGCGCTGACCTCCTAACGGGCCGTCTCCGAGAGGATACGGCGGACAGGGACGGGGATCTCGATCCCCGCCCCGCGCAGGAGGCGGTAGGCCTCCTCGTGGACCTGGCTGCGGGCGAGCCCCTGCTGGGTATAGTCCCGGGTCCAGAACACCAGCTGGAAGTTGACGGAGAAGTCGGCGAAGCGCGAGACCAGCACCTGGGGAGCCCGGTCCTGGTCCACGTACTCCGAGGAGAGGGCGGCCTCGCGCAGGATGCGCTTCGCCTGGGCGAGGTCGCTTCCCCAGGCCAGGCCGACCTCCAGGCGGGTGGCGATGGCGCGGGAGGGCCGGCTCAGGTTGATCAGCCGATCCTTGGTGAGCGAGTTGTTGGGCACGATCAGGAAGGTGTCATCAAGGGTGCGGATCTGGGTGGCCCGCATGCCGATCGTCTCCACGTCGCCCACCTCCCCGGTGGCGAGCTGGATGCGGTCTCCGATCCTGAAGGGCCGGTCCAGCATGAGGGTGAACCCCGCGAACATGTTGGCCAGGGTGTCTTGGGCGGCCAGGCCCAGGGCCAGCGAGCCCACCCCCAGCGACACCACCAGGGACTGCACGTTCACCCCGAAGTGGTTGAGGATCGCGATCAGGCCCAGGACCAGGATGACGAGGCGGCCCAGCTTGGACAGGAGGGGACCGAACTCGGTGGCCAGGACCTCCCCCCGGCGCGACTCGGTCGAGTACCAGGCGAGGAGGACGCGGTAGGCGCGTATCAGGGCGAGGCTCACCAGGGCCACGGCCAGGGCGTAGAGCGCCTGATCCAACCTGTCGATCCATGGCCCGGGAGCCGGCAGGCGATGGAGGGCAGCGTAGGCCCCGATGAGGAAGAGGGCGTAGGTCAGCGGCCGTTTCAGGCCCTTGATCGCCCTCTCGTCCAGGGGCCGGGCCGTCCGCCGGGCCGCCCGGGCCAGCATGCGGCCGAGGAGGAAAGACAGGAAGCGGGCCCCCAAGTAGGAGCCGAGGAGGATCCCCGCGCTTGCCAGCAGCCCCTCGAGCGCTCCCCCCGAGGTGGAGAGGCTCATGCGCTCGTCCCCGGCCACGGCTCCTCCCCCGCTCCCCGGAAGACCCGCGCGAACACCGCGTCCACATGCGTCAGGTAGCCCTCGGAGCGGAAGATCTCCGCGATCTCCTCGTCCTTCAGGATGGCCCGCACCTCCGGGTCTTGGGAGACGCGCGCCCGGAAGTCCCCCTCCGTCTTCCAGGCCTCCATGGCGTGGGCCTGCACGATGCGGTAGGCCTCCTCCCGCCGCATCCCCCGCGCCGTGAGCTCCAGGAGAAGACGGCCCGAGAAGACGAGACCGCGGGTGGACTCCAGGTTCGCCCGCATGCGTTCGGCGTGGACGACGAGGCCCCGTACGATCCCCGTGAACCGCCGCAGCATGTGGTCGAGGGCGAGGAAGCTGTCGGGGATGATGACCCGCTCCACCGAGGAGTGGCTGATGTCCCGCTCGTGCCAGAGCGCGATGTTCTCCATCGCGGCCAGGGAGTTGGTGCGCACCAATCGGGCCAGGCCCGCCACCTGCTCGGAGCCCACCGGGTTGCGCTTGTGGGGCATGGAGGAAGAGCCTTTTTGCACGGCCCCGAAGGGCTCCTCGACCTCCCGCACCTCCGTCTTCTGCAGGGCGCGGACCTCGGTCGCGAACTTCTCCAGGCTGGCCGCGAGCAGGGCGAGGGTGGTCATCACCTCCGCGTGGCGGTCCCGCTGCAGGATCTGCGACGAGACGGGGGCGGGCTCCAGGCCCAGCCGGGAGCAGACCGCCTCCTCCACCTCCGGGGGCAGGTACGAGAAGGTGCCCACCGGGCCCGAGAGCTTGCCCACCGCGATCGTGCGGCGGGCCCGGGCCAGCCGGCGCCGGTGGCGGACGAGCTCCGCGTACCAGAGGGCGAGCTTCAAGCCGAAGGTCATGGGCTCGGCATGCACGCCGTGGGTGCGCCCGATCATGGGGGTGTGCCGGTGCTCCTGCGCGCGGTCGGAAACCGCGGCCAGGAGAGCGTCGAGGTCCTCCCGGATGAGGTCGCAGGCGTCCCGCATGAGGAGACCGAGAGCGGTGTCCACTACGTCGGAGGAGGTCAGACCGTAGTGGAGCCAGCGCCCCTGGGGACCCACGCTCTCCGCCACGTTGGAGACGAAAGCGATCACGTCGTGCTGGACTTCCTTCTCGAGGGCGTCGATGCGCGCGGGGTCGAAGCGCGCCTTCTCTTTGATGGCGAGGAAGGCTTCCTTCGGTACCACCCCGCGCTCGGCCAGGACCTCGGTGGCCGCGAGCTCGACCCGGAGCCAGGCTCCGAAGCGGCTCTCGTCGGACCAGAGGTGCGCCATCTCGGGCCGCGAATACCGCGGGATCACGGGGTCGAGTCTATCATCGCTGGCCGCCCATCTTTGCCGGGGATCACGCGGGAGGCAAGGGGCGGCGCCGTTCCGGCCACGCCCCCCCCACCCGGGTATATGCTTGCTCTGCCTGGGATGGAGTCCTTGCGCCGGCGGACCGGCCCCGACGGGAAAGACCGCGTGCTCGTCCCCTACCGCGGGACCGCGCTCCTGAACCACCCCCTGTATAACAAATCCACCGCCTTCACCCACGAGGAGCGCCTGGCCTTCGGCCTCGAGGGCCTCCTCCCCGACGTCGTGAGCAGCATGGAGCAGCAGGCCCGCCGGGCCTACGGCAACATCGTGGCCAAGCAGAGCCCGCTCGAGCGCTACATCGGCCTGGGCGCGCTCCACGATCGCAACGAGCACCTCTATTTTCGGGTGCTCCTGGACCACCTGGAGGAGTTCCTGCCCGTGGTCTACACCCCGACCGTGGGCCTCGCCTGCCAGCAGTACAGCCGTATCTTCCGCCGGCCCCGCGGCCTGTGGATCACCCCTGCCCACCGGGGACGGGTGGCGGAGGCCTTGGCGAACGCGCCCTTCGAGGACGTGCGCCTCATCGTGGTCACCGACAACGAGCGCATCCTGGGCCTGGGCGACCAGGGGGCGGGCGGCATGGGCATCCCCCTGGGGAAGCTCTCCCTCTATACCGCGGCCGCGGGGATCCCCCCCTGGCAGACCCTGCCCGTCAGCCTGGATGTCGGCACCGACAACCCCGCCCTCCTGGGGGACGACCTCTACATCGGCCGGCGCCACCCCCGGCTTCGGGGCCCGGACTACGAGCAGGTGGTGGACGAGTTCGTGCGCGCGGTCAAGGCGCGCTTCCCCCGCGCCCTCCTGCAGTGGGAGGACTTCAAGCAGGCCAACGCGTTCAAGCTCCTCGAACGCTACCGCCGCGAGCTGCCCTCCTTCAACGACGACATCCAGGGCACGGCGGCGGTGGCGGTGGCAGGGCTGAAGGCGGGGGCCCGGGCCGCGGGCCGGCCCTTCGCGGAGGAGCGGGTGCTCATCGTGGGCGCGGGGGCGGCCGGGGTGGGCATCGCCCGCCTCATCCGGAGCGCCCTTGAGAAGGCCGGGGTGGGGGGCGACGAGCTGCCGCGGTCGGTCGCCCTCTTCGACGTCGAGGGGCTGCTCGTGGACGCCCCCGAGGACTACCGCCGGGCGCTGTCCTGGCCGGCGGCGCTGGCCCGGGCCCATGGTCTGGCCCCGGGCGCGGACCTGCTCACCACTGTTCGCGCCCTAAGGCCGACCGCCCTCATCGGCGTCTCCGGGGCCGCGGGCGCGTTCTCGGAGGACGTGGTACGGGCCATGGCCGCCCAGGTGGAGCGGCCGCTGGTCCTGCCCCTCTCCAATCCCACCAGCCAATCCGAGGCCCGGCCCGCGGACGTGATCGCGTGGACGGATGGGCGGGCCCTCGTCGCCACCGGAAGCCCGTTCGATTCCGTCTCCAGGGGGGGCCGGACCCATCGCATAGGCCAGGGCAACAACGTCTTCGTCTTCCCCGGGATCGGGCTGGGGGCGCTCGTTTCCGAGGCCCGGGAGGTCACCGAGCCCATGTTCGCCGCCGCGGCCGAGAGCCTGGCCGCCCAGGTGCGGGACGAGCACCTCCGGGAGGGGAGGCTCTTCCCGCCCGTAGGGGATCTGCGGTCGGTCACGGCGCGGGTGGCGGAGGCGGTGGTCCGCGAGGCCCGGGACTCCGGCCTCGGCCGCGGCTTTCGCGACGCCGAGATCGCCCCCGCCGTGGCCGCCGCCATGTGGGAGCCAAGCTACCCGCTCCTGGAGCCGGCCTAGGCCGTCACCACAGGCGAAGTTGTCCCCGGGCGCGCTCCCCCTCCCCCGGCCGAGCCACCTCGATCCATTCCGTGCCCAGGGGGTCGGTCAGGCGGAGCTTGACCTCGGTCCGACCCCGACGCCGCAGGGACTGCTCCGCGGCCATCCGGGCCACCTCGGGGTGGTTGTTCGTCTGCGAGAGGTGGGCGAGCACGACCGTCCGGCACGCCCCCCCCAGGCCGTCGGCCAGATAACGGGCCACGTCGCCGTTGGAGAGGTGCCCGGAGAGGCCCAGGATGCGCTCCTTCAAGGACCAGGGGTAGGGCCCGCCCCGCAGCATGTCGGGGTCGTAGTTGGACTCCAGGAGGAGGGCGTCGCAGCCGCGGAACGCCTCCACCAGGCTCCGGTTCACGTGGCCGAGGTCGGTGGCGTGCCCGAGGGAGACCCCGCCCGCGGAGACCACGAAGGCTAGAGGCTCCGCCGCGTCGTGGGGGATGGAGACCCCCTGCACGGTGAGGGCGCCCACGCGACGGGGGGCCGTCGCCTCCAGCACGTCGTAGCCCGCGATATCGGTCGCTCCCAAGCCGGCCGCCGCGTAGGTCCCCCGCGAGCCGCACAGCCGCACCCCCCAATTCGCGGAGAAGGCGGCCGCGCCCCGGATGTGGTCGGAGTGCTCGTGGGAGATCACGATCGCGGCCAGGGAGTCGGGCTCCACCCCCGCGGACTGCAGCCGCTCGGCCAGGGCGCGCGGGCCGAGGCCAGCGTCGATCAGGATGCGGGTGCCGCCCCCCTCCACCAGGGTGGCGTTGCCGGAGCTGCCCGACCCGATGACCCGGAAGCGGAGCTTCAAAAACCCCCTACAAGCGGAGCTGCGCCGCGCGTGGTCGGTAACCCTTCAGGTTCCCGAGCACGCTCACGGTCAGGCGGCCGGCGAAGATCTCGTTCGCGATCCTCTGCACGTCGTGGCCGCCCACCGCCTCGATCCCGGCGGTGAGCTCGTCCAACTCGAAGTGGCGGCCGAAGTAGATCTCCTGCCGGGCCAGGTGGCTCATGCGGCTGCCCGTGTTCTCGAGGGAGAGCATGAGGCTGCCCTTCAGGTGATCCTTGGACCGGCGTAGCTCGGCCTCGGGCAGGAGCTCGCCCTTGAGGCGCCGGAACTCCTCCCGGGTCAGACGGACCACCTCCTCCACGGAATCGAGGCCGGTGCCCGCGTACACGGTCAGGCTCCCCGCGTCGGAGTAGGAGGTGACGCCGGAGGAGATCGAGTACACGAGCCCCCTCTTCTCGCGGATGTTCTGGAAGAGGCGGGAGGACATGCTCCCCCCCAGGACCGTGTTCAGGATGTAGCCCGCGTAGCGGTCGGGATGGGTCTGGGGGTACGCGGGCGCACCCAGACACAGGTGGACCTGCTCCAGCTCTTTCTTGGCCCGGGTCACGACCCGGGCCGCCGGCTTGGGGGCGTGTCCGTTGGCCGGGGTCCGGCGGAGCACGAGTGTCCCGAAGTGCCGCCTTACGAGGGCGGCGGTCACGCCGTGGTCAAGGTTCCCGGCCGCCGCGATGAGCATGTTTCCGGGGTGATAGACCTGCCGGAAGAAGGTGGCCAGATCCTCGCGGTGGAAGCCCCCCACGCTTTTCTTGGTGCCCAGGATGGGCCGCCCCAGGGGGTGGTTGGGCCAGAAGGCCTCCGTGAAGAGCTCCATCACGAGGTCGTCGGGAGTGTCCTCCACCATGTTGATCTCCTCGAAGATGACCTTTTTCTCCTTGGTCAACTCCCGGGGATCGAAGAGGGGGTTCATGACGACGTCGCCCAGGATGTCCACCGCCCTCGGCAGGTGGTCGTCCAAGACCTTCAGGTGGAAGGAGGCGTACTCCTTGGCCGTGAAGGCGTCCATGTAGCCGCCGATCGAGTCCACCTCGGAGGCGATGGCCTCCGCCGTCCGGTTCTTGGTCCCCTTGAAGACCATGTGCTCGATGAAGTGGCTGATGCCGGTCTGCTCGGGGGTCTCGTGGCGGCTGCCCCGCTTCAGCCAGACCCCGATGGCCACGCTCCGCACGTGGGGCATGGACTCCGTGATCAGGGTCAGGCCGTTCTCGAGGATCTCCTTGACGATCACAACCGGCACGATACCACAGGGCGGGGCCTCTCCCGGGCGTGCTAGACTGCGGCGCGGGAACGAGCGTGGACGACTCCGACTACCACCGCTACGTCCGGATCAACCTCCCCCACGCCCGCACGATCTTGCTGCGCATCGGCCGTAGCCTGGAGGCCCTGGGGGCCTTTGGGGAGGCGGGAAACGGCGGGGCCCTGGGGTTGCACGGCGCGTTCGAGTCGCTCGAGCGCGCCCTGCGAGAGTTCGACGAGGACCCTCCCGCTGAGCTCGCCCTGCGCGGGGCCGACGCCGCCGCACAGCAGGGCCGGAGCCTGGTGGCGGCGATCCTCGCCACGCCGTGCCGGAGTGACCGCCTCGGCCAGCACGTGCGCAACCTGTTCGAGTGCCTAGGCCTGGCCCAGGAGGGAGCCGACCTCTCCCTCCAGTGCGGGGAGCACCCGGACTCGCCCATGCGGTGAGCCCGGAGCAAGGCCGGCCGCGGTCTCGGTTCCTGGGCGCGGTGCACCTCGCCGGCCCCGCCCGCTCGGCGCTCCTGGCCGCGGCCACCATTCTCGTCCTCCTGGCCATCGCCACGGACGCGATCCCTCTCCTGCGGGGCCCCGCTCCCTACCCTCCGGAATGGCAGTGGGCGTACCGCGAGTCTCCGGGGAGCGGCCGGCTCCTTCCCGCGCTTGCCGCCGCCGCCGGCCTGCTCGGCCTGCTCGCCCTCTCGGGCTCCGCCTGGGCCCGGCGCGGGCCGCGCCGCGCCGCCCTTCTGCTTCTCCCCGCGGCCGCCGCGCTCGGCTGGCTCTTCCAGCTCGGCCTCCTGGACCTTGAGCCTGCGGGCGCCCTCCCCACCCTTCTCGCCCGCACGGTCTCCAGAACCCACACCTCGTACTACACGGTCGCGGTCTCCCCCGAGGCCCGGGACCCGTGGGAGCTTCTCCGCCGCTACGCCTCCCTCCTCCCCACGTTCCGCAGCGCCGCGAAGCACGCCGCCACCCACCCCCCCGGACCCGTCCTCTACTATCGGGGCCTCGTTGCGCTGTGCGAGGCCTCGCCACCGCTCACCGCCCTCCTTCTGCGCTCCCTGCCCGAGGATCGGGAACCCAAAGCGCCCGCGGCCCGCGCGGCCGCCCTCCTGGGCGCGCTTCTGCTCGGCCTCCTCGGTGCCGCGACCGGCCTGCCCGTGGCTTGGCTGGCCGCGCGCCTCGCGGGCGATACCCTGGCCGGCGTTCGGGTGGGGGTGCTCTGGAGCCTGCTGCCCGGGCCGGCCCTGTTCGTCCCCCAGTTCGACCAGGCCCTGACCCTGCCCGTCACCCTCGCGGCCGCGCTCCTCATCGGGGCCCTCGGCGCGGACACGCTCGCCCGGGCCCTCCTTCCCGCCCTGACCGCGGGGCTCCTCGGGGGGATCGCACTTTTTCTCTCCTACGGTTCCGGGGCCTTCCTGCTCCTGGGCGGGCTTGCCGCCCTCGCCCTTGATCGATACCCCCGGTGGAGGGGGCTCCTCCTTTGCGGTCTTGCCGCCTCAACCGCCCTCGGCCTCCTCGCCCTCAGCGCGATGGTCGGCTACGAGCCGCTGCGGGCCGCGGCCACCGCGCTCGCCATCCACCGCGAGGTCTACACGCGACCGCGCAGCTACGCGCTCTGGCTCCTCTTCAACCCCCTGGACCTGGCCCTCTTCCTGGGGGTGCCCGTGACCCTGCTGGGCCTCTCCCGTCTGCGCTCCGCTCTCGGCGGCCCGCCCGCCGGGCCCGCGGGGGCGGGGGGACGCCTGACCCTGGCGATGGCGGGCGGGCTCTCCCTCCTCGTGCTCTCCGGCGTCACTCGCGGCGAGGTGGGGCGGATCTGGATGCCCCTCATGCCGCTGCTCCTGGTTTCGGCCCTGGCCCGCCCGGCGGGCGTGGACGGCGAGACCGCGGGCCCCGGACGGAGCTTGGCGCTGCTTCTGGGGCTCCTCCTCGCCGCGCTCTGCATCACCATGCGGGTCTTCTGGGCGCTCTAGCACCCTTGACTTGAGAGAGGACCCTGGAATAGCGTGCTCCTCCGCGCCCCCTTCTTAGAAGGAGAAAACTCCATGCATCCAGCCGCCCTCCGCCTCCGGATCGCCGTCGCCGCGCTCGTCCTCGTCCTTCCCGCCTGGAGCGGGGCCGCCCCCGTCAAGGCCAAGGAGAAGCCGGCCCCATCCACGGTGTCCGCGGATACGCTGAAGGGCCTGGCCTTCCGCAGCATCGGGCCCGCCATCATGGGCGGACGCATCGACGATTTTGCGGTGGTGGAGTCGCACCCCTCGACGTTCTATGTGGGGACGGCCTCGGGGGGAGTCTTCAAGACCGTGAACAACGGGATCACTTTCGAGCCCGTGTTCGATGACCAGGACGTCTCCACCATCGGAGCCCTGGCCCTGGCTCCCTCCGACCCCTCCATCCTCTACGTGGGGACCGGCGAGGCCAACAACCGCCAGTCCTCCTCCTGGGGGGACGGCGTCCACAAGACCATGGACGGCGGGAAGACCTGGACCCACGCCGGTCTCAAGGACAGCCACCACATCGGGCGCCTGGTCGTGGACCCCAAGAACCCGGATGTGGTCTACGCGGCCGTGCTCGGCCATCTCTGGGGCCCGAGCAAGGAGCGCGGGCTCTTCAAGACCACGGACGGCGGGAAGACCTGGACCAACACCAAGGCCATCGACGAGGACACCGGCTTCGTGGACGTGGCCATGGACCCCGAGAGCCCCCAGACCCTCTACGCCGCCTCCTACCAGCGGCGGCGCACCCCCTTCGGCTACAACGGGGGCGGCCCCGGCAGCGCCCTCTGGAAGACGGTGGACGGTGGCACGACCTGGAGGAAGCTGACCAAGGGCCTCCCCTCGGAGGGGGACATCGGCCGCCTCGGGGTCGCCGTCTACCGCCAGGATCCCCGGATCGTCTACGCCCTCGTGGAGCACGCGAAGGAGGGCGGCTTCTACCGCTCGGAGGACAAAGGCGAGTCGTGGTCCAAGGTCTCTCCCACCAACCCGCGGCCGTCGTACTACAGCCAGGTCCACGTGGACCCCAACAACGACCAGCGGATCTGGGTGCTGGGGGCCCCCATGTTCAACTCGGAGGACGGGGGAAAGACGTTCAAGAGCGACGTCGTCCAGAAGATCCACGGCGACTTCCACGCCCTGTGGATCGACCCCGCGAACTCCGACCACATGCTGGCCGGCAGCGACGGCGGGATCCACGCCTCCTACGACCGCGGCCGCTCCTGGGACTACCTGAACACGGTTGCCCTTGGCCAGTTCTACGAGGTGAGCCTCGACGACCAGAAGCCGTACCACGTCTACGGCGGTCTCCAGGACAACGGGAGCTGGACCGGGCCCAGCCGCACCCTCTACCAGCAAGGGATCGGCAACGAGGATTGGGTCCGGGTGGGGGGCGGGGACGGATTCTACTGCGTGGTGGATCCCGCGGACCACGACACCGTCTACGTGGAGAGCCAGGACGGCAACGTTCAGCGCCTGGACCTCCGAACCTTCGAGCGCCGCGTGATCCGCCCCGAGCCCCCGGAAGGAAAGAAGTACCGCTTCAACTGGAACTCCCCCATCCTCGTCTCCAGCCACGACCACGACTCCATCTACTACGGCGGAAACCACCTCTTCGGGTCGCGGGATCGGGGGGAAACCTGGACCCTCGTCACCCCCGACCTCACCAACGCCGCCGAGCGCGATTCCATGACCATCTTCGGGAAGACGGCCAAGAGCATGCTCTCGCGCAACGACGGCACCGTCTCCTTCGGAACCATCACCACCATCGCCCAGTCCCCGCTGAAGGCGGGCATCCTGTGGGTGGGGACGGACGATGGAAACCTGCAGGTCTCCAAGGACGGGGGGGGGAGCTGGACCAGCGTGAGCGCCAAGGTGCCGGGAGTGCCCAAGGGGACCTACGTGAGCCGCGTGGAGACGAGCCGCACCGGCGAGGGGACGGCCTACGTATCCTTCGACGGCCATCGCGCCAACGACTTCAGCGCCTACCTCTTCCGGACCGACGACTTCGGACAGACCTGGAGATCCCTCTCCGGTGGGATCCCTCCCGGGGGGACGATTCACGTGGTTCGTGAGCATCCCAAGAGCCCGGATCTCCTCTTCGTGGGCACGGAGTACGGCCTCTGGCTGAGTTTCAACCAGGGCGGGAGTTGGGTGAAGGTGAAGGGCGGGGGCCTGCCCACCGTCCCCGTGTACGATATTCAGATCCATCCCCGCGACAACGACCTCGTCCTCGCCACCCATGGACGGGGGATCTTCGTTCTCGACGACCTCACCCCCCTCCAGCAGCTCACCGGGGACGCCCTCGCCTCGGACCTCCACCTCTTCGGCATCCGGCCCGCCACCGAATACCGGGTCTACCAGCACAAGGGGAACACGGGGCACAAGACGCTCCTCGCCTCCAACCCCCCCGAGGGCGCCCTCATCAGCTACTCGCTCAAGACCAAGCCCGGCGAGAAGGACGAGGTGAAGATCACGGTGAGCGACGCCGCCGGCACCGTCCTGCGCGAGCTCAAAGGCCCGAAGGAGGCGGGGCTCAACCGCACGAATTGGGACCTGCGCCACGAGCCGCCGGTCAAACCCGAGCCGGGGGTGAGTGAGTTCTTCGGACCGCCGCGCGGCCCCCTCGTCCCCCCCGCCACCTACACGGTCAAGGTCGGCCTCGGCGCCGCCACCGCCACCCAGACCGTGGCCGTGGAAGAGGACCCCCGGATAAAGGCCGGCGAGGCCGATCGCAAGGCCTGGTACGAGGCCTGCCGGGCCGCGGCCCGGCTCTGGACCCAGGCCGACGCCGCCAACCGGGCCGTCGAAGCCCTGAAGAAGCAGCTCAAGGAGCTGGAGGAGTCCCTCAAGAAGGACGCGCGCGCGACCGAAGCCGTGAAGTCCGCGGCCAAGGCTCTCACCGAAAAGCTGGAGCCGCTGGCCAAGAGGATCAACCGCCAGGAGCCCCTGGGCTTCGCGGGCGCGCCCCTGGCCGAGGACCCGGATCCCCTCCTCGCCCGGGCCCGGGGGCTCTACCTTGCGTTCAGCGCCGCCACCGCGCCCCCCACCGCCCAGCACCGCGAGGGCCTGGCCCGGGTCACGAAGGAGCTGGGGGAGGCCGTGGCCGCCGTCAACGGGCTCCTGGAGGGCGACGTGCCCGCCCTGAATCGGCTCATGCTGGAGAGCGGTATGGGCAAGATCGACGGCGGCCAGAAGATCCCCTGAGCGCTTCCGGGGGGCGGCCGCACTTTTTTCGGCGACTCGAGCGGCACCCTATGCTTCACGACCGCCGCACCCGATAACATCGTGGAAGTCCTGAGCGCGGAGCCCTGCATTCGATGCTCGAGTCGTTGCACTCCGCTGCGCTAGAGGGCAGCGGCGGGGCGACCATGGCCAAGCAAAGCAAGGACAAGGATGGGGACCGGATTCCGACCTCCGCCCCGTCGCCGGTCAAGTGGGAGCGTGCCGACGCCTACGAGCAATTCGTCGGCCGCTGGAGCCGTCAGGTGGCGCCAGAGTTTCTTTCCTGGCTGAGCATCCCGCCTGAGCGACGCTGGCTGGACGTTGGCTGTGGCACCGGAGTGCTCTGCGCCGCCATTCTGGAGAGGTGCTCGCCGTCGACGGTGACGGGGGTCGAACCGTCGGAGCAGTTTTTCGTGAAGGCGGAGGAGCAACTCGCGGGCCGGGCCGCCCTTCACCGTGGCAGCGCGGCCGAGATCCCCCTCGACGATGCCCAAGTCGACGTGACGGTCTCGGGCTTGGTGCTGAACTTCGTGCCCGACGCCCCTGCCGCCCTCGCGGAAATGGCACGGGTGACGGTCAGAGGGGGAACGATCGCGGCCTACGTCTGGGACTACGCGGGAAAAATGGAGCTGATGCGTCTCTTCTGGGATGCCGCGGTCTCAATCGACCCGGACGCCGCGAAGCTGGATCAGGGAGTCCGCTTTCCATTGTGCCGTCCGCAGGCTCTCGCGGAGCTCTTTGCGGGCACGGGTTTGGGCCGAGTCGAGGTAACGGCAATCGACATCGCCACGCCCTTTGCGAGTTTCGAGGACTATTGGCGCCCGTTCCTAGGCGGGCAGGGCCCGGCGCCCGCGTACGCCATGGCCCTGGGCGAGGCCGCACGGGCAGCCCTCCGCGACCGCATTCGGGAGCTCATGCCCCTGGGGGCCGATGGTTCGATCTCACTCGTCGCTCGGGCCTGGGCGGTTCGTGGAGTCGCTCTCAGTTAGGGCCCTGGACGGCGATTCATTCGACGCACAACTGCTGGATGGCTCTGCTCCCGATGTCAGCGTCAACGCTGCCGTGACCTGTGGGGGGGCAGCGTTTCTGGGGACTCCGCCCGCCCCATCTCCCCCACCACCGGGGCCAGGCTCTCCGCGGCCAGGCGGTGGGCGATCTCGTTGGGGTGGCGGTCCACGGGATGGACCCAGAAGGTCTCGCTCCGGCGGCCCAGGAAGACGGACAGCAGATCGTGGTGGGCGATCCCCGCCTGCAGGCAGAAGCGGCGGATCGTCTCGTGGATGGGGCGGAAGGGATACCCTCCCTCCAGGCCCACGAAGAGAGGCCAGGGGGCGACCAGGAACCGCCCACCGCCCTCCTGGACCCGCTGGTTCATCTCCCGTATGTAGCGCTCAGTCTGCTCCCAGCCCCCGCGGTTGGCCGGGCCGTACATGTCCAGATACCAGCGCGTGGTCTCGCGCCCCACCCGCCAGGAGGTGACCCGATCCGTGACCAGGGTAAGAAGCCGCGACCGGAAGAGGCTGGGCTCGACCTCCAGGTCATCAGTCTGCCGACCGCGATCCAGGATCCAATCGTTGACGTATGTCTGGCGGGCGTGGAAGCTCTCCGACTGTTCGGGGTCGTTCAAGACCATCGCGTAGACGAGGACGTCCGGCTTGTAGGGCAGGATCTCCTCGAAGGCCTGATAGATGGCAGGGAAGTCCGTCCCCCGCCGTCCGCAGTTCCGCACCTCCCAACCCCCGGGCTCGGCGGCGTTCAACAGGCGCTCCAGCTGGCGCACGCAGGTATCGGGCTCCTTCACCCCCTGCCCCTCCGTGAAGGAGTCGCCGAGCACCATCACCCGGCGTACCCCGGGGCGCTTGGGGCCCAAAGGGGCGTCGCGGAAGCGCAGCGCGTTGTAGCGCGACTCCACCGCCCAGGGGGCCCGCCGCGCCACGGCGTCGAAGCGGAGAGGGGCCACCGAGAGGTAGCGCTCGCGGCTTTCGGGCTGGCGGAGGTCGATATCGAAATAGCCCCGCGGGTTGGTGGGATAGCAGTCGAGGAGCAGCGTCCAGCGGGCGTTGGCCATGCGGCCCATCATCTGGAAGCGATCGGGAACGAAGCCGAGGACCCTAAGGCCGAGCTCGAGGACGAGGAGGACGGCCACGATCGAGACGAAGGAGAGGAGCAGGCCGAGCAGGGCCTCGCGGGCGCGGAAGGGCGTAGCGGGCGTGCTCACGGCCAGTTGAAATCGGCCCGGTAGATCAGGATGGAGTACCCGACCTCGTCCAGCGGACGCTGGGCTCGGAAGTGCTCCATGAGCGGGCGGTCCTCGGGGTCCAGGTAGACGCCCTGGAGGTTGGTGGCGCTCACGGCCACGATGTCGCCCCGCCGGACCTCGCGCGTCACCCGCACGGGGTGGGGGGCCATGTAGCCGGGGAGGATCTCCGCGTCGATGCCGTAGTAGGCGGGGTCCGCGCTGCCGAAATAGGAGAGCTTGATCTTCGGAATCCCCCGGGCATCCAGGTAGGCCTTCAGGCCCTTCAGGTCCTGACCCCAGTCCAGGTTCGAGTCCACGAGCCAGCGATAGCCGTTGCGCGGCCCCCCCGCGATCTCGTTGAAGTAGGCGAGGTAGTGCGGGTGGACGCGCAGGGTGCCGAGGGCGTACCAGGCGCAGAGCGCGCCCAGGATCACCGCCCCCGCCGCGGGCGCGCGGGAGCGGCCGAGCACGCCCACCGCCCGCCCCGCGGCCACGAAGAGGAAGGGATAGATCGGGAGGAGGTGCCGGTGCCCGATGTCGATGCTGCGGGTGAAGGTGAGGCCCAGGTAGAGAAGCACAGGCAGGAAGAGGAAGGCCTCGCTCAGGAGGGGACCGCGCCGGCTGAAGAGGAGGGCGGCCAGGAGGAGCAGGCCCAAGGGGATGGGCGTCTTCAGGGCGAGGGTGGCCAGGAAGTAATAGGGAAAACCCTCCTCCGAGAGCCGGCCGGCCAGAAACGCGGGCCGGGCCTCGGAGTGCCGGAAGACGAACCGAAGACCGCGGAGGTAGTCCTCGGGGAGGAGGCCCCAATGCTCGGCCGCACCCGCGAGGCCCCTCACCAGGGAGGACCGCGGCTCGGCGAGGGTGGATCGCATCGCCTCCCTCACCGAGGGATCGGGGGAGATCGCGAAGCGGAAGCCGTAGGTGGCCCAGAGCACGATCCCGGCCAGGAGGCCCACGCCCGCGAGCAGGAGCGCCACGTGGCCGAGCCGCGCCCAACGGCCGGTCGGGCTCCAGCCGAGGTCGGAAGGCATCGGCTCCCGAGAGAGGGCGGCTACGAGCCCGAGCACGGCCAGGATGGGCAGAACCACGAGTCCCGAGAACTTGGTGGCCAGGGCGGCCCCGACCGCGCATCCGGCCAGAAGGATCCGGACGTTCGTGGCCCGCTCGAGAAGGCGCTCGAAGGCCATGACGGACAGGAAGAGGAAGAGGGCCACCCCGAGGTCGGTGGTCACGATCTGGCCATGGGCGAGGACGTCGGGGGAGAGCAGGCAGAGGAAAAACGCGAGGGCCGCCGCGGGCCCGCCGTAGCGTCGCCGCGCCCAGGAGAATACGGCCAGACAGAGCAGGCACCCCAGGGCCACCACGGGGAGGCGGCCCCAGAAAAGCAGCTGGTCGCCATCGTTCCAGCGGTAGAGGAAGCGCTTGCCGAACTCCCACTGCCGGGCCGTGGCCCACGCCTCGTCGTCCGTCTTGAGCTTCGGCTGGAGGAAGAGCAGCGGCGTGGCGGCCAGGAGCTTGATGAGGGGCGGCTGCTCGGGGTTCAGCCGGTGGTCCCCGAGCGTCAGGTAGGTAAAGCCCGCGGGCAGGTGAGCCCCTTCGTCGAAGGTGGCCGACTTCTGGCGCGCGCTCCCGATGGCCAGGCCCGCGTAGAGCACGAGCCCGGCCGCCACCGCGAGCGCCGACCAGGGATGGAACCGGCGCTCGCGGGGGACGAACACGGCTCCGCTCATCGAGCCTTGGCCGGGGCGGGGTCCCCCGGCACCACTTCGTCGATGGCCTTGAGGAGGGCGCTGGCGGCGATGCGGTGGGCGATCTCGTTCGGGTGTTCGTCCTCCGTCCCGTTCACGACCAGGATGTCCCAGCGCAGGCCGCGGTAGCGTGGCAGCAGGTCGACCACCTTGGCCCCCGCCTCCGCGGCCGCGCGCGCGACTTGGGCGTGGATCTCCGGGAACGGGTAGCTCTCGTCCAGAGGGTTGCCGAAGAGAGGGAAGATGAGAACCACGAAGGGAATGCCCCGCTCGCGGCAGAGGCCGCCCATCGTCCGGAGTGCTCGCTGGCCGGCGATCCAGCCCGGGTAATCGGCGGCATACATCGACTTGTACCCGGCGATGCGCCGCCTGTTCTCGAGGGTGGCCCAGACTCTCGTGCTGACCAGGCGATAAAGCGCGGAGCGGTCGAAGAGGCGGAGCGAACCGGTCTTCTGCTCCCTCTTGTCCACGAGCCAGTCCTCGACCCGCCGCGCCTCCGCCGCATTCTCGTCCTCGCTGTCGTTGAGCACGTAGCCCAGGGCCACCGCGTCGGGTTCGTAGGCCAGGCCCTCGGACGCCAGCTGGGCCCCCTCCCCTACGGAGTTCATCCCCGGCTGGGCCAGACTCACCACCTGCCAGGGGGTGCGTCGGCGGCGGCTGAGGGTGCGCTCCACGCGCTGGCCGTAGGTGTCGTCGAACTCCACCCCCACCCCCCAGGCGAAGGAGTCGCCCAGGGAGACGACCCGCCGCACTCCGGGTGGCTTGGCCAGGGTCCGTTCGAAGTCGCGATAGCCTCGGGAGTTGATGGGACGACGCTCGCGCCGGTCGGTGTCCACGCGCGGGTAGGGGGAGGGTCGGGGATCGGCGGCCCCCGTGAGGCGGACGACAACCTCCGCCAGCACCAGAAAGAAGACAACGCTGAAGAGGAGGAGGAGCACTTCGCCGCGCCGGGAGGGCGCGAGCGGGGAGGCGGGCGCGGACACGCCCTCATCATAAGCGAGGGGCCTCAAAGCCGCGGCGCCGGCCGCCACGTGATATGCTCCCCGCGTCGCCATGCGACGGCCCCCCCCTCCGGCGTGCCGCGGCTCGCTGCGGGGCCCCGCCCAGAGCTTCCGCCGTCGAGCCGCCTTGATCGCGGTGGCGCTCTGGATGGGGCAGGCCGCTTCCACGCTCGCGCAGAACACCCTCGGCCAAGACGAGAACGACCTCACGGGACGCGCGAACCCGATCCAGGGCGCGGGGGCGCGTGCCCTCGGCATGGGGGGGGCGTTCCTGGCCCGCGCGGACGACGCCACCGCCGCCTCCTGGAACCCCGCCGGCCTCAGCTACCTGCGCCGTCCGGAGGTGACGGTGGTCGGGAACCACGCCGCGATCGACGGCCACAAGACGGTGACCGCGCTGGAGGACAATCAGTTCCGAAGCGACACCCTGGACTTCGCCGCCCTCACCTATCCCTTGCATTTGGGGAGCGTTTCCGGCGCGGCCCAGGTGAGCTACCAGCGGGTGATCCCCTTCAGCGGCACGCGCATAATCACTCGGCTGCCCCAAACCATCTCGATCGACGCCCACGGGGGCTTCGACGTGATTGCCCTCGGCACCGGACTCCAGATCACGCGCCATCTGCGGGTGGGGGGCACGCTCAACCGCTGGACCAGCGGCTACCACCAGAACCTCACCCGCAACCCGGCGGCCGAAGGCGAAAAGATCCGTCAACTGGAGCTCAACCTGGATTTTGGGGGCTGGAACACGAACCTGGGTGCCATCTGGTCGCCGGTGGAGGACGTGAACCTGGCCGCGGTCTTCAAGACGTCCTTCACGGGAGACATCCGTCTGGCCCGGATGCGGACCGACACCTTCTCCAACCCACCCGCCGTTACTACCAACGCCTATGCGAGCGGCGACGTGAGGCTGGACTTCCCCGCCGCTGTGGGCTTTGGCGCTTCCTGGCGGCCCCGCAGCCCCCTCACCATCTCCGCGGACTACACGCGCTCCTACTGGTCGGGGGCCTATATCCACAACTACTTCACCCTGCCGCCCACCCCGGCCCCCGTTGGGGGGGCGTCCTCCCCTTCTCCCCCTCCCACGACGTTCGCCCGCCTGCCCTGGCCCCAGCTCGCGGTCGCCCAGAGCGACACCGAGCAGATCCGCGGGGGCGTCGAGTACGTGGTGCTGGCGGGGAAGTTCAAGGTTCCGCTCCGCGTCGGCTACTTCAGCGACCAGCAGCTCGCGCAGGCCGCCGACGGAAGCGCTCCCCGCTTCAACTCCTGGACGGCGGGGACCGGGCTCATCATTGGTCCCATACTCTTCGACGTCGCCTACCTCTATCAGTCGGGGGCCTTCTTCGACCTCAACGGCGTGCGGAACTCGATCACGACCAAGCGGTTCGTGGCCTCCATGATCTACCGCTACGGCGGGCTTCCCTGAACCTGCGCCGCTCGGCGCACACGGGCGGAGACGCCGGCCAAAACCCCCCGATACCGTAGAATCGACGGCATGGCGTCCGAGAAGCCGCCGCTCGCCTCCGTGGGGGCGGTGCGCGAGGAGCTGAAACGCCTGGGCTATCTCGAGAGCGGCCTGGATCGCTTCGTCCTGGCCGGGGCCGGAGGCCCCTCCCCCCTCTCCGCCTCGCTGTCGGTCGCCCGGCGGGTGGGCATAGCCGGCGGCATCCTTTTCGGCCTCGCCTCCGCCCTGGCCGCAGTCGGACTGGATCGCCGCCTGCTCGCGGAGCCGCAGGACCTGGCCGTGCTCACCCTCTACTTGGTCGTGGCCTTCGGGACCACGAGCGCGCTGGCCGCCTTGCTCGGAGGGCTCACCGCGGCCCGGGCGGGCCGGCGCCCGGGGCCCGGCCTCGCCCGCAACGTCGGCCTCGGCCTCGGTCTCTTGGGGTTGCTCTACCTCGGGCTCTGGTGGCGTTCGCATCTGCTCGGGGCCCCTCTCCTCGCCCAGGCCACGGCCCTCCTCCTGGGACTCGGCTTGAGCCTGGTCCTGGGTCGCTTCGGCTCCCTGGCCGCGGTGGCCGTCCTCTCCGCGGGCGGGGTCGCCGACCGCCTGCCCCCGGCCAGCTTGTCCCGTCGGCACATGGTCCCCCTCCTCGTCGGGGCCGCCGTCTTCTATGCGGGGGGCGTGGCCGCCGCCGCCTACTTCGGCCGCGCGAACGCCCCCTCCGGCCCCGACTACACGGTGGTGCCCACGGGGCTCAGGGTGCGGGTGCTGGGCATCGACGGCCTGGAGCGGCGCATGACGGAGCAGCTCCTGGGGCGCGGAGAGATGCCGCATCTGCGGGCCCTGCTCGCCACGGCCGCCCAGGGCCGGCTCCGGGCCGAGCCCGAGCGGGTTCCCGCCCTCGTGTGGACCACCATCGCCACCGGCCGGGGCGCGGCGGCCCACGGCATCCAGTCCGCGGACGCGCGCCGCATCCCCGGGCTGCGCACGCCGGTCAGCTTGGACACGACCAGCAACCCCTTCGTCTCCGCCCTGGGCCGGGCCACCGATCTCCTGCGGCTCACGCGGGCCGAGCCCCCCACCTCCGTGCTGCGCGGGATCAAGACCTTCTGGAACGTGGCGTCGGAGAAGGGCCTGCGCGTGGGCATCGTGAACTGGTGGGCCACCTGGCCCGCGGAGAGCGTCAACGGCTACCTCGTCTCCGATCGTGCGTTCTTCAAGCTGGAGAAGGGTGGTCCGCCCGACCGCGAGGTGTACCCGCCCGCGGCCTTCGATCGCGTGCGCGCGCTCTTGCCCGACGAGGCGGACCGGCCGCGCCGCCTCGACCGCTTCTCCCTGGCCGCGGCCGGTGCGCTCCGGGGCGCCGACCCTCCCGATCTGGACGCCCTCTACCTGCCCGGCCTCGACATCTTCACCATGCAGCAGATCGGAGACGCCCCCGGGGCGGACCTGGCCGACCTGGACACGCGCCTGGCCGCGATCCGTGACTACTATCGGTTCCTCGACGGGAGGATCGGGGAAGGGGCCGGGGACCTTGGGGGACGGGACGTCTTCGTGCTCGTGGCCGACCCCGGGCGACTGGCCCGCGCCCACGGCCCCGCCGAGGGGATGCTCGCGATCGTGGGGGGCCCGGTCCAGACCACCGACCTCGGCCTCGTTTCCGAGCGCGACCTGGCCCCGACCGTGCTCCACCTCCTCGGCCTGCCCGTGAGCCGCGAGCTGGACGGCCGCGTGCTGGAGGAGGTGCTCGCTCCCGCCTTCCGGGCTCAGCATCCCCTGCGCTTCGTGGCCGCCTACGGCCGGCGGGCGGCACCGCACGCCGCGCAGAGCGACTTCGACGGGCAGATGCTCGAGGAGCTCCGGAGCCTGGGCTACATCAAGTAGCGTCTCCGCCCTCGTCCCCCTCCCCCAGGGGGCGCGGGTACACGCGCACCGACGTCCACCGCTTGAGCCGCACCTCGCCGGGAGCGAAGCCTTTGGGCTTGCTCACGTCCGCCACCTGGCAGAGGTGGACCGACACCTTACCGCGGGCGCCCTTGGCCTTGGAGTGCCAGGCCGCGAGCTCCGCCGCCCGTTCCTTGACCGCGCGGGGGAGCTCCGGCAGTTTCTCGGGATTGCGGACCACGACGTGACTGCCTGCCGGACCCGCCACGTGGAGCCAGAAGTCGTGGGGCTCGGCCTCCCCGAAGGTGAGGGCGTCGTTCTCCCGGTCGCCCTTGCCCACGAGCACGGTGAAGCCGTCCACCTCCAGCGTCCGGAAACCCCGACCCTTGCTCGCCATGGCCTCCCTCGCCGCCTCCGGCCGACATGCTACAGTGCCGGCCTGTTTGCTAGAAGGTGAAAGTGCCATGAGCGAGTTCGATCTCACTCCCCAGGAGGTGCGGCGCCTCGGCTACCTCGCCGCGGATGCGGTGGCGGGGCACCGAGAGGAGCTCATCCCCCGGCCCGTCTTCGGCAAGGTGGGGACGAAGGCCGCGCTCTTCGAAGAGCCCCTGCCCGAAGAGGGGATGGGGGTCGAGCCCCTGCTGGCCTTCGTGCGCGAACACATCCTCGGCTACCCCTTCGGCAACTCGCACCCGCGCTTCTTCGGCTTCATCAACTCCACCGCCGACCCCCTGGGCACCATCGCCGACTACCTGGCCTCGGCCATGAACTCGAACTGCTGGGGAGGCGATCACGCCGCCATCCACGTCGAGGACCGGGCCCTTCGCTGGCTGGCCGAGATAGTGGGCCTGCCTAAAACCGCGGAGGGCATCCTGACCTCCGGGGGGTCCATGGCCAACTTCACGGCCCTGGCCGCGGCAAGGCGCGCGGTGGCCCCCACCATTCGCGAGGAGGGACCCCGCCTGGGCCCCCCCCTCGTGGTCTACGCCTCCGAGGAGGTCCACAACTGCGTGGATAAGGCGGTGGATCTCCTGGGCCTCGGCACCCGCCAGCTCCGCAAGATCCCGACCGACGAGCGCTTCCGCATCCGGGTCGACATGCTGAAGGAGGCGGTGGCCCAGGACCGCAGGGCCGGCCTCGCCCCCGCGATCGTAGTCGGCAACGCCGGCACCGTGAACACGGGGGCCATCGATCCCCTGGAGGAGCTGGCCGACTTCTGCGGAAAAGAGTCGCTCTGGTTCCACGTGGACGGGGCCTACGGGGCCATGGCCCGGATCTCTCCCGCCCTCCGCCCGCTCTTCGCCGGCCTGGAGCGGGCGGACTCCGTGGCCGCCGATCCTCACAAGTGGCTCTACGTTCCCTACGAGGCGGGGGCGGCGCTGGTGCGGGAGGGGGGGCGGCTCAAAGACGCCTTCTCCAAGCCCGCGGCGTACCTCGTCCACGACCCCGAGAGCCCCCTGCAGGGGCCCGTCCTCTTCAACGAGCGGGGGCCCGAGCTCAGCCGCGGCTTCAAGGCCCTAAAGGTGTGGATGGGCCTGAAGCGCCACGGCCGGCGCGGGTACGCGGCCGCGGTCGAGCGCGACGTGAGGCTCACCCGCTTCCTGGCCGAGGAGGTGGACGGCCAGGAGGACTTCGAGCGGCTTTCCGAGCCCGTGCTCTCCATCGCCAACTTCCGGTACCGGCCGCAGGGCCGGGGGCTCTCCGAGGAGCAGCTCAACCGCCTGAACCGGCGGATCGCGAACCGTCTGGTGGCGAGCGGCTCCTTCCTCCTCGCCCCCACCCTGCTCAAGGGCCGGACCTCGCTCCGCGTCTGCATCGTGAATTTCCGCACCACCGAGGATGACCTGCGCGCGCTCCTAAGAGAGGCGGCGAGGGCGGGGAAGGAGCTCCTGGCGGAGTAGGCTCATTCCCTCCAGAGCTCGCCCAGCCGGGCCAGGAGGGTCGCATAGACCTCGATGCCGTCCCACAGGTTCTGCAGGCGCAGATTCTCGTTGGCGGCGTGCTGGTTGTCGTCGTGGTTGGCGATGGGGACCCCGATCACGGGCGCGCCCAGCACCTCCGGGAACAGGTACATGGGGATGCTGCCCCCCAGGGTGGGCAGCTTGACGATGGGCCCGCCCGCGCCTTCCTCGACCGCACCCACCACCGCCCGCGAGAAGGGTTGGTCGAGAGAGGTCCGGTAGGAGGGGTAGCCCGATCCCCACTGCACGCGGACGAGCCGGGCCTGGGTCCGCCGGGTCTCGAGGTTGGGCGCGTCGGAAACGACGGCGAAGCCCGCCGCGCGCAGGTGGGCCTCGAAGAGCTCGCGCACACGGGCCGGTGTCTGGTCGGGCACGAGGCGGAAATCAAGGGAGGCCGTGGCCTCGGAGGGGATGGCGTTGGCGGTGCGCGCGCCCACGTGGCCGGACTGGATCCCCCGCACGTTCAAGGCGGGGAGCATCACGCGCTCGGCGAGTGGCGCCCCCTGGCCCTCGGTCTCGGCCAGGGCCAGCTCGTGGCGCAGTGCGGCATCCACGTCCGGGAGCTCGGCCAGGGCCCGGGTCTCGGCCTCGGTGCGCGGACGGACATCGTCGTAGAAGCCGGCGATCCGGATGCGTCCGCCGGGGTCCTTGAGCCCGGCCAAGAGGTGGGCCAGGGAGAGGGCCGGGTTCACCGCCCAGTTGCCGTAGTGGCCGCTGTGCAGCGGCCGGAGGGGCCCGTAGACGGTCAGCTCGACGTCGGTGACGCCCCGGGCCCCGAAGAAGACCTGCATCCGCCGGGTCTGGTGGACGGGCCCGTCGCAAAGGATCCAGCCGTCGGCGGCGAGGAGTTCCCGGTTCCGCTCCAGCACCGCCCGGAGGTGGGGCGAGCCCGCCTCCTCCTCCCCCTCGAAGAGGAACTTGACGTTGACGGAGGAGGGTATCCCGGCGGCGGCGAGGGCATCGAGAGCCGCCCAGAAGCCGACGATGGGCGCCTTGTCGTCTCCGCTCCCGCGCCCGTAGAGGCGCCACTCGCCCCCCGGGGGCCCCGGGAGCGCGGAGAGGTCCACCTCGCGGCCCCCCTCCTCGAGGGGACGATCCCGCAGCACGGGCCTAAACGGCTCTCCCGCCCATTCGCGGGGATCCACGGGCTGGCCGTCGTAGTGGGCGTACACGCCGAGCGTGCGGCGCGCTCCCTCCCGCCGAAGCTCGCCATAGACAACGGGCGGCCCGCCTTCTCCGTTCAAGAGCCGGGCCTTGACCCCGCGCGCGGCGAGGCGCTCCACGATGAGGTCGGCGTTTTTCTGGATGTTGGGACCGTCGGAGGCCACGTTAGGGATCGAGAGCAGGGCCGCGAACTCGCGCAGGATCGCGGGCCCTTCCTTCCTGACGTGCGCCCGCACCGCCCTGCGGAGGGCCCCCGGCTCGTTCGCCTTCGCCCCCGGGAGGGCGGCGCCCATCAAGACGAGCAGGAGCCCCACCGGCATGGTCTTCATCCTTTCAGGGAGCCGCGGTGAGGCGGGCGGGAAGGCTCACCTCCACCCGGAAGATCTTCCCGTCATCGCGCACGTCCAGCCCCCCTTCGTTCCCGTAGAGGGCGGCCAAGCGTCGCCGGACGTTGTCGAGACCGAGCCCCGTCCCCTTGCGCCGCGGCGCCTCCGGGTCCCGCGGGTTCTCGACGGCGAGCTCCAGCCGGCCGCCGCGGCGGCGGGCTTCGATGGTCACCGTCCCCCCGTCGATGAGCTGGGCCAAGCCATGGGTGACCGCGTTCTCCACCAGCGGCTGCAGGAGGAGGGGGGGCACCAGGCACGGCAAGGCGTCCTCGTCCACCTGCCGCACGCAGGCCAGGCGGGGACCGAAGCGCACCCGCTCGATGGCGAGCAGGCCCTCGGCCAGCCCCACCTCCTCGGAGAGCGGGATGCGATCCTTCGCCCCCAGGGTGAGGCTCGTCCTCAGGAAGTCCGCGAGAAGCACGCACATCCGCCGGGCCCCCTCGGGGTTGGTGCCGGTCAAGGCGCTGATGGAGTTGAGGCTGTTGAAGAGGAAATGGGGGTGGATCTGCGCGCGCAGGGCCCGAAGCTCGGCGTCCCGCGAGAGGATCTGGAACTCCAGGGCCTGGGCCTCCGCGCGCCTAGACTCCTCGAAGGCCGCGAGCAGGTAGTGGAGCGCGGCCACGAGCAGGTAGAGGACGATGCCCATCCCGAGGAGCAATGGTCCGGCGGCGGCGGCGCGGGCCGTGAGTTTCTCGGAGAACAGTCCGGTCCAGTCGAGCAGCCCCCCCCAGGCCCGCGCGGCCAGGAGCAGCAGGCACGCGGAGAGCAAGGCCGCCGCGGCCTGGGCGCCGGCCAGGCGGGCGAGGAGGGTTTTCCCCAGGGGCGCCGACTGGCAGACCCAGAAGGCCCCCAGGCAGGCGAAGCCGTAGAAGAACGATAGGGGCAGCGCGAGGGCGAGGGCTTCCGTCCAGGAGAAGTTTCCGGTCAGGGCCAGAAGCCCCGCCAGCAGCACCGCCAGAAGCTCCCAGACGGTGATGTAGGCGAGCAGCCGCTGCCTCTCCGCCAGAAGCGGGTGCATGGCCGACTAGTTCTTGACCTCGACGCCCCCCATGATCGCGAGACCGGTCAGGACCAAGCGCTTCTTGGCCTCGAGCGGACGGCGGGTCTTGTCCTCGAAGCCGCCGAGGAGGGCGAGACCGCGGTTGTCCACGGCCCAGTCGTCGGGGACCCGGATCTCGACGCCGCCCATGAAGACGAAGAGGTCGAACATGACCGCTCCCTCCTTCATCGAAGCCTCGCGCAGATCGATCTCGCAGCCCCCCATGAGGGCGAAGGCGTCGCCCCCCTGGAAGTCCTGGGCATTGCTGCCCCGCTTGACCCCGCCCATGATCACGAAGGCGCTGAGGCGCGAGGGGAAGTCGTCCCCCGGGATCGCGGAGTGAAGCTCACCGACGGAGGAACGAAGGCTGTCCTGGATCGAGGAGTGGACGCTCTGCTCGATGGAGGAGCGGATCTTGTCCTTGAGGGCATCCGCGGCCGCCGCTCGCTCGACCCGCGGCGGAGCCAGCGCCCTCCAGGCCATGCTGGCCCCCACCGCCAGGAGGAGCAGCGGGAAGATCAGCCGGTGGCTGAGAAGCCCGAAGGTCGCCAGGAGCAAAAAGACCCCCAAAACCATCAGGCCCACCCCCGCCGGCCGCCCGCACTCCTGCCGCGACTGGACCATCCGGGCCAGACCGACCGCGACCAGGACCAGCGGCCAGAAGCGCCAGAACTGCCCCGCGTTCACGAGGCCCAGGTTATCGAGGGTCAGCAGGAGCCCGACCGCCATGACCGAGAAGCCGATGACCAGGCGGGGAGAGATGCGGGTACCCTCTCCGAACCCGGCTCCTCCCTCCCGGTCGCGTCCCATCCCTTTTCTCCCTCCTACCCCATAACTTACGCCGCGGGGGCCGCGCGGGGAACTGCTTATCGGCCAACCCACGGCCGCGACCGGCGAGCAGCCGGGATTTCTCGTCTAGAATCTTGTGGGGGATGTCCTCGAGGCCATGAAGGGCGGCGCCGGAGTGCTTCACGCGCGGGCCGAGAAGGGGTACGGGGGGAGGGGCGTCCGGCAGCGAGGCCGCCCCCATGGGGCTCCATGATCGGCCGCACCCTGTCCCATTACACGATCCTGGCCGAGATCGGCCACGGCGGCATGGGCGCGGTCTACCGCGCGATGGACAGCCGCCTCGGCCGCGAGGTGGCCCTCAAGATCCTGGCCCCCGGCCCAAAGGACGATCCCGAGCGCGAGCGCCGCTTGCGCCAGGAGGCCCAGGCCGCGGCCTCCCTCACCCACCCGGCCATCTCGGTGGTCTACGAGATCGACCAGGCGGAGGGCTACACCTTCATCGCCATGGAGCTGATCCGCGGGGAGCCGCTCGCCGCCCTCATTGGACGCGGGCCCCTCCCGCCCTCCCGCGCCCTCGAGCTCGCGCTCGAGGTGGCGGAGGGACTCGCGGAGGCCCACGCCCGGGGAATCGTCCACCGCGACCTCAAGCCCTCCAACGTGATGGTGACGGAGTCGGGCCGGGTCAAGATCATCGACTTCGGCCTGGCCAAACTGACCTCGGGCGGCGACGCCCTCGACAGCGGGGCGGTGACCCCGCCCCGGGGCCAGACCGACCCCGGCCGCATCATCGGGACCGCCGCCTACATGTCTCCCGAGCAGGTCCGGGGCGGGAAGGTGGATCCCCGGAGCGACATCTTCAGCTTTGGCGTGCTCCTCCACGAAATGCTGACCGGGGTGCGCGCCTTCCAGCGGGAGACGGGTGTCGAGAGCCTGAGCGCGGTGCTCCGGGATCCCCCGCCCCGGCTCTCCGGCCTCGACCTCGGCGAGGCCCAGCCCGAGATGGACCGCATCCTGGGCAAGTGCCTGGCCAAGGACCGGGAAGATCGCTACCAGGGAGCGCGCGACCTGGCCGTCGACCTGCGCGCCCTACAACGGCGGCTGGCCGCGGGGCCGGCCGCACCCCCGCCCTCCCCCGCCCACCCTCCCCGCCAGGGCCTGGGGGTCGTGATCGTGGACGACGAGGAACCTGCGCGCGCGATCCTCCGCGAGTACCTGGCCGCACAGGCCGGGGTCGAGATCCTGGCCGAGTGCCGGAACGGGTTCGAGGCCGTCAAGGCGGTGGCCGAGCTCCAGCCGGACCTCGTCTTCCTGGACATCCAGATGCCGAAGCTGGACGGTTTCGAGGTCTTGGAGCTGATCGGCCGGGAGGTGGCGGTCATCTTCGTCACTGCCTTCGACGAGCACGCGGTGCGGGCCTTCGAGGTCAACGCGGTCGACTACCTGCTGAAGCCCGTGAGCGCGGATCGCTTCACGGCCGCCCTCGATCGCGCGCGCCAGCGGGTGCTGGCCTCCCGGCCGACCCCGGTCGCGGAGGTCCTGGCCGCCGTCCAGCCCCCCGACCGCGCGCGGGAGCGGATCCTGGTCCGGCAGGGACCCAAGGTGCACGTGATCCCGGTGGAGAGGCTGGACTACGCCGAGGCCCAGGACGATTACGTCTGCCTGCACACGGAGGGGAAAGCGCTCCTGAAACAGCAGACCCTGGGCGAACTGGAAATGAGCCTGGACTCCGCTCGCTTCGTCCGGATCCACCGGTCGTTTCTCGTGAACGTGGAGCGCCTGGCCAAGATCGAGAGCGACAGCAAGGAAGCTCGGACGGCGGTGCTCCAGGACGGCACGCGGCTGCCGGTGAGCCGCACCGGCTTCTCCCGGCTCAAGGGCCTGCTCTAAGTCGGAAGGGGTAAGCGAGCTGGCCGAGGAGGCCTGGGGGCACCTCCTCCCGGTCTAGGCCGAACCGCTCCGGCTGCCGGCCCCTAGGCAGATAGAACGTGCCGAAAGCGAGGTCGAGGAAGGGAAAGAGGCCCGCGAAGTTCTTGTCCCGCCCCTCTTCCTCGCAGGTGTGGTGCCAGCGGTGGAAAGCGGGGCTGGCGAGCAGGTAGCGCACGGGCCCGAACGTCCAGGGGACGTTCGCGTGGAGCAAGATCGCGTAGAAGGTCAGGAACGGCACGTAGCCGGCCAGGACTCCGGCCGAGAAGCCGAGGAGCAGGAGGGGGATCACCGCCGTCACCCGGGACAAGAGGTCGTTCACCGGGTGGAGGCGCACGGAGGACAGCCAGTCGAGCTCCTTGGAGCCATGGTGGACGGCATGGAAGGGCCAGAGCCAGCGGCCGTGGAAGAGGCGATGAGTCCAGTAGCCGATCAAGTCTCCCAGGAGCAGCACTTCCAGCACCTGGAGCACGGCCGGCTGGCCGGAAGCCAGGCGGGTGGGGGAAAACACGAAGGCCTGGATGTGCGCCCGGTCGAGGGGCACCCCCGCCAGCAGAGCCAGGAGCACCACCGCCACCATCACTCCGGCCCGGGTGACCCCTCGGGTCACGAGGGGAGTGAAGAACCAATAGGCCAGGTCCGTGAGGAAGCCCCGTCGCCGCAGGGGCTGTCCCCGAACCGCGGGGAAGAGGCGCTCCAGCGGCCACAGCACGGCGCCGAGCAGGAGCAGCCCGAGCACGACCCCGCCGAGCGAGGGCCCCATAGTCCTGATCTTAGGACAGCGCCGGCGGGAGCGGGGTTGGGGGATTCTGGGAGGCGGGGACGCTGCGGTCCCCCGCCGGGGACGATCCTTAGGCCTCGATCGGTTTCAAACCATTGCCCCCCTTGCGGTATCTCAAGGGTTGCGTGAGACTTCTGGCCCGTTCTGGAGGAGCCGGCGTCGCCAGCGGGGGAGGCTTTATCCGGGTCGGGGCGGAGGAGGACCGGCAAGCCGACGAGCGGCGCCTCGTGCGCCAGGCCCAAGCCGGGGACCTCTCCGCCTTCGAGGGGCTCTACCGGGCGAACGAGCGCCGAGTGTACGCTCTGTGCTTCCGGATGTCGTCGGATCCCTCGCTGGCGGAGGAGCTCACCCAGGAGGTGTTCGTGCGCGCGTGGCAGAAGCTGGGCTCGTTCCGGGGAGAGAGCGCGTTCTCGTCCTGGCTCTACCCCCTGGCCGTGAACGTGGCCCTATCGGAACGGCGCTCCCGCCGCAGGCGGACATCACGCGTGATGATCACGGACGACCTCACGCCCTTCGACGTGCCCCGTCCGGGGAAGCGGCCGGGACCCGAGGCCGGCTTCGACCTCGAGAGGGCCATGGCCGGGCTGCCCCCGGGGGCGCGGGCAGTCTTCGTGCTCCATGACGTGGAGGGTTACCGCCACCAGGAGATCGCCGCCCTCCTGGGCCTGGCGGAGGGAACGTCCAAGGCCCAGCTCCACCGGGCCCGTAAGCTCTTGCGAGAGGCGCTCGGAGAATGAACTGCGCGGAGGCCGAGGACCGGCTCGACGACTACGTGGACGGCTCCCTGCCCGAGGCCGAGTTCCAGGAGATGGAGCTGCACCTCGCGGGCTGTCCTCCCTGCCGGGAGCAGGACAGGCGGCTGCGCGCGGTGCTGGCCCAGGCGGCGGCCCTCCCCAAGACGCTCTCCCCCGCCCGCGACCTCTGGCCGGGAATCGCGGGGAGGATCGAGGGACAAAGGCGCGCTCCCCTGCGCGGCTGGCGGCCGATCGGCCTGGCCGCGGCCGCGGCCGTGGCCATCGCCCTGGGGGCCACGCTTTTCCCGCGCCCGGGGCCCCCCGTCGCTCCGGCCCCGCCCCCCGGTCTGCCCGTGGCCGTCTCCCCGGGCAGCGACGCTCTCCCGGAGGTCGAGGCCGACTATGCGCGGGCCACCACCGCGCTCCTGGCCGCCTTGAGCGAGCGCCCGAGCTCCCTCTCCTCCGAGACCCTGGCCAGCGTGCAGAAGAACCTGGACGTGATCGACCGCGCCCTGGCTGAGGTACGGGAGGCGCTTCGGAAGGACCCCGACAACGGCGAGCTGACCCACATGCTGGTCGCCACGCATCGCAAGAAATTGGACGTGCTGCGACGGGTGGTCAGGCTCTCGACGCAGCTCTAAGAAGGACTGAGCAGCCCATGAGAACCCACATCCTTGCCCTTTCCCTCACCCTGGCCGCGGGAGCGGCCGTCGCCCAGACCTCCATGGACCAGCGGCGTCCGGCCGCTCCCGACGGTCTGGTGGAGATCGAGAACTCCGCCGGCTCCATTCGGGTCATCGGCTGGAACCGCAACGAGGTCGCGGTCTCGGGCACCCTGGGCCGGCGGGCCAGTGGCCTCGAGTTCTCGGGCGACCCCCACCGCACCCGCATCGAAGTCCAGGCGGAGGGGAACCCCCACGCCGTGCACGCCGACCTCGAGGTCCATGTCCCCGCGGGCAGCCGTCTGGAGATCGACTCTTACGCGGCCAGCATCACCATCACCGACGTAACGGGGGCGGTGAAGGCGGAGACCGTGAACGGCAGCATCTCCATGACGGGGGGATCGAAGGAGGTGAACCTCCAGACCGTGAACGGGAGCGTGGAGGTGACGAGCCCGGCCAACCGCGTCCACGCGGAGTCGGTGAATGGCGCGGTCACGGTGCGGGACGCGAGCGGGGAGGTGGACGCCTCCACCGTGAACGGCCGCCTGGTGGTGGTGGGGGGCACCTTCCAGCGCGCGCGCCTGGAGACGGTCTCCGGGAGCCTGCGCTTCGAGGGCGACCTCGCCAAGAAGGCCACCCTGGACGCGGAGACGGTGAGCGGCAGCGTGGAAGTGGTCCTGCCCGCGGGGGTCGCCGCCGACTTTTCGGTCTCCACCTTCAGCGGCGACATCGAGAACGAGCTGGGGCCTGCGGCCCAGAAGAGCAGCCGCTACACGAGCGAGAAGAGCCTGAGCTTCAGCACGGGGGCGGGCGGGGCGAAGGTGTCCGTGCAGACCCTGAGTGGTTCGATTCGGCTCCGCAAGCGCTAAACCCAAGAAAAGAGCGAGGAGAGAAGCGATGAGCCTCAAGCCGATGTTGACCCTGGGCCTTTCCGCTGTCCTGGCCGGGCCCGTCTTCGGGGCGGATTTTCACTGGCAGGGCAAGATCGCCGCGGGGGCGACGGTCGAGATCAAGGGCGTCAACGGGGGTATCGAAGCCTCCGCCGCCCCTGGCAGCGAGGTCGAGGTGACGGCGGTCAAGCATGCGCGGCACAGCGACCCCGCCGAGGTCGAAATCAAGGTTGTAGAGCACGAGGGGGGCGTCACCATCTGCGCGGTGTACCCCAGCCCCAGTTCCACCCCCAACGAATGCCAGCCCGGATCCGGTGGGCGCATGCACACCCAGAACAACGACACGAGCGTGGATTTCACGGTCAAGGTCCCGGCGGGCGCGCGCTTCGTCGCCCGCACCGTGAACGGGGGCATCGAGGCCGAGGCTCTCTCCGGGGACGCCGAGGCCTACACCGTGAACGGTGGCATCAAGGTGCAGGCCGGCGGCCATGTCCACGGTGAGACCGTCAACGGCGGGATCAAGGCCTCCCTCGGTCGCACGAACTGGACGGGCGCCCTGGCCTTCAAGACCGTCAACGGAGGGATCACTCTCGACCTCCCACCCGACGCGGGAGTGGAGCTGAACGCGGAGACCGTGAACGGGGACATCACCTCCGATTTCCCCCTGACCGTCCAGGGCAAGCTCTCGAAGCGGCGGATCAGCGCCACTATCGGGAGCGGCGGCCGGCAGCTCTCGGTCTCCACGGTGAACGGCGGCATCCAGATCCGCAAGGGACCCTGAGAGCACCCTCCTTGGGGTGATCGCCAATACCCGCAGCTGGGCGGGTCTCGAGCCTCCCAACCCCGAAACTCTTGCCTCCGCCCTTGAGCACCCGCTCCGGCCGTGAAGCGTGACTTTGGCCTGTGGGGGTTGGCTTGAAGCAAGACGGGCGCGGCCCCGAGAGGAACTCAAAAAGCGAGGCCGAGCCGGAAGTAGACGCGGGTGTCCCCACCGGCCGCAAAGCCGCGGGCCAGACTCACTTGCCCGGTGAGGGGGAGACGGTGGCCGAGGTAGGTGTCCGCCCCCAAGGATAGGCCGGCCGCGGTCTTGACGTCCCCCAGCCGGAAGACGCCGCTCCAGGCGTGGGCGGCGTCGAAGAAGGCCGTGGTGTGCAGGTGGCGGATGAAAAGGGGAAGCGAGCGCTCCCCCCTCTCCAGGGCGGCGAGCGGCACCCGGTACTCCAGGTTCGCCTCTGCGAAGTTCCGGCCGGGGAAGGCGTTGTCGGGATACCCCCGGAGAACGGCCATGTTGGTCTTGACGAGGTCGAAGAGGTCGGTGTCGGGGAAGCCGCCCACCGCGAAAGAGCGCTGAAAGCCGGGCTGGCCGACGGTTAAGCCTCCGCCCGTCCGCAGGGCCAGCACGTCCGACTCCCCGAAAAGCCGCCAGTAGGCGCGGGCGTCGGCGCTGACCTTCCCCAGCGACAGACTGCTGCCGAACGAGGGGTCCTCCTTGAGATAGGCGAGCCGGAGCCGATAACCGTCCAGGGGCGAGATCGACAGGGGGTACTGCTTGGCCGAGCTCAAGGTCCAGGCGGCCTCCACGCCTCCCAGGTCCAGGGGCGGCCCCGTCGTTCCCTCCCCCTCCTGCCGCTCCCGCCGCCAGGTCACGGAGAAGGTCTGCGACGAGCGCAGGGAGACCCAAAGAGGGACGGAAGCCAGAAGGTTCAGGCGACGGGTGCGCAGGATGCCCTGGCTGCCGAGATCCTTCTCGTCCTCGAGGGTCAGGAGGAGGGTGGGCCAGAGGCGATCGTACTGATAGAAGCCCTGGGTGCTGAAGCGGCCCGATGCCGTGCCGCGGTAGACGTCGAGGCCCCACACGTGGCGGAAGAGCGGATCCGACCCCGCGGTGGCCGCCCCGTAGAGCGTCTCGCGGTCGGCGCTCCTCAAGTAGGGCGTCCAGAAACGCGGCAGCAGGGTCGGGAAGGGGCGGTAGGTCCGAGCGGCCGCAGTCTCGGGTTCCGGGTCCGGGCCGGGCGGGGGGTAAGGATCGCGGAAGGGCTCTGCCGGGGGGGCCCGGGCCAGGTCGAGGGGAGCCAGGTGGACGTCGTAGCCGCGCGACGAGTAGGCCGCGAAGGCCACCTCGGAGCCGCTCGGGCTCACGGAGGGCGAAAAGGCGCCCCCCAGCACGTTGGTGACGCGCAGAAGAGCGCGGTCTTCGCGGCGCAGAGCGTACAGGTTGGAGACGCCGTCCCGGTCGGAACGGAAGATCAGGTACTCGCCATCCGGCGTCCAGGTCGGCTCCACGTCCTTGGCCCGATCCTCGGTCAGGTTGGTGGCCTCGCCGGTGGCGGGATCCACCTCCATCAAATCCAGCCACCCGCCCGCCGTCCAGCGCGAGGCGGCGATCACGTCCCCCTGTGGCCGCCAGTGGGGGCCGCTCCACTCCGTGCCGGGAGGAGAGTTGGTCAGACGGCGGAGGCCGTGCCCGTCCATGCCGATGGTGAACAGGTCGCTGCGGTCCCCCAGGCGACGGACGAACAGGATCGAGGCCCCGTCGGGAGCGACGTCCGGATCGCGAGCGCGAAGCCCGCGGGTGAGCCAGCGCACCCGGCCGCTCGCGAGCTCCACCCTCCGAAGGTCCGAGAAACTCGAGAAGGCGTGGAAGAGGTCGGGTTCGTCGTAGACGAGGGCGCGGCCATCCGGCGTCCAGGACAAGGAGGTGCCCCCGTTGCGGTCGGCGAGCTTCCGGTCTCCGCTGCCGTCGGGACGCATGAGCCGGATGGCCGGAAAGCGGGTGAGGGTCTGGCTGGAATAAGCGATCCAGGCGCCGTCCGGGCTGAAGCGGGGCTCGGTCTGGCGGATTCCGCGCGTGGTCAGAGCACACGAAGGGGTGAGCCCGGTGGCCTCGATCCGCTCCGCCTCGCGCTCGGCACGGGATCGTTCCTCGGCCGACCACTCCCGCCAGAGAGCGTGGAAGCTGCTTCCCGTGACCCGAACCGAGGTGAGGTCGTCGAGATAGGGGATCAGGTGCCCCGCCTGAACGCGCGCCAGCTCGGGCAAGGTGCCGGGGCCCGACCGCGCCGTCATCTCCCGCAGAAAAGCCTCCCCGAAGAGGTAGGAGGCCTGGCCCTCGGGCCAGCGGTCCAGGGCGAGGACCGCCTGGTCCTCGCGGAGGAAGGCGCCCTCGAGGGCGGCCATGCGGAGGACCATGCGTGCGTCCGGGTTCCGGCCGCGCCCGAAGGCGGTCCCCTCGGTCTCTTCGTAGGTGGCCAGGCCCTCGACCATCCAGGTCGGGGCGAAGAGGTTGGGAAAGAGGTAGGGGGCGCGACCAAACACCTTGCGCCCGGCTCGGACGAGCCCCCGGCCCTCGTCCAGGTGGACGCTGTGGGCCAGCTCGTGGGTGAGCACGTAGCGGAGCCAGCCCGTGAAGTTGCCGAAGTCGTCGCTCCCATCCGGGGAGGCGGCACGGATGTAGACGAGCGGATACGGGAAGGGCGTCGAGTAGCCGTTAGGATCGTCCTCCACATCGGCAAGCACGATGTTCAGATGGCCCACGCGGTGGCGGTAGCGCGCCTCGTGGCCCTCGAGGATCTCGGTGGCTAGGGCCGCGGCCTGGCGGGCCATGGCCTCCAGTCCCTGGTGGTAGTGCACGGTCACCCGCGCGCTGGAGATGCTGTAAAACCGGAGGTGGGGGGGGAAGGAGGCTCCCTCGGCACGGGTGGCCAGGGCCAGAAGGGGGAGGAGGACGGCGAGCCTGGCCGTCCGCGAGGCGTGGTTCATGCCCGCATGGAGGGTAACACGGGCCCGCCGCTTGCGCGCGCGCCCGCGGCTGGTACCATCCCTCGTCACTTTGGCAGGAGGCCCTATGTCTTTCTCGCGCCGCGCGCTCCTCCGACTCTCGGGAGCGGCCGCCCTTGGCTCCCGTCTTCATCCTCCCACAGAGCTGGCCGGCGAGGACCTGCCTCTGCCCGCACCCCTCGCCGAACTCAAGCCCATGACCGCGGGCATTCCCCCCATCGGCCTCGAAGAGCACAAGGCCCGACTCCTCGCCGCCCAGCGGCTGATGACGGACGCCGGCCTCGACGCTATCGCGGTGGGGCCGGGCACCGGCCTCACCTACTTCACGGGTGCGGAGTGGGGGCTCTCCGAGCGCTTCCTGGGCCTGGTCTTGACGAGGGAAGGCGACCCCGCTTGGATCACGCCCGCCTTCGAGAAGACGCGGGCCCTCGAGCAGATCCGGATGGGCTCCGACGTGCGGGCCTGGGAGGAGCACGAGTCCCCCTACGACCTGGTGGCGTCGATCCTGCGCGACCGCAAGGTGGCCGGCGGCCGGATGGGGATCGAGGAGACGATGCCCTTCGTCTTCGCGGACGGGATTGCCAAAGCGGCCCCCGCTTTGCGGCTGGAGAGCGCCACCCCCGTCACCGCGGGCTGCCGCATGATCAAGGACAGCCACGAAATCGCGCTCATGCGGCGGGCCGGTCAGATCACCCTCAGCGCCCACCGCGCGGTCTTCGCATCGCTCAAGGAGGGGATGACGCAATCCCAGGTCTCGGCCCTGTCGGCCCAGGCCCACCGCCGTCTGGGTATCCCGGGGGGCTCCCTCGTTCTCTTCGGGGCGAACGCCGCCTTCCCCCACGGAACCAAGCAGCCCCGACCCCTGAAGGCGGGGGACGTGGTCCTGATCGACGGCGGTGGGAGCTTCCACGGATATGCGAGCGACATCACCCGCACCGGCGTCTTCGGCGCCCCTCCCACGCCGCGCCAGCGCGAGGTCTGGGACCTCGTCCGCAAGGCCCAGGAGGCGGCCGTCCGGGCCGGCCGGCCGGGCGTGGAGTGCCAGGCTCTAGACGCGGCCGCCCGCAAGGTCATCACGGACGGGGGCTTCGGCCCCGCCTATGCCAGCTTCACCCACCGTCTGGGCCACGGCATCGGCATGGACGGCCACGAGTGGACCTACCTCGTGCGGGGCAACTCCACCAAGCTTCGGCCAGGAATGTGCTTCTCCAACGAGCCGGGGGTGTACCTCCCGGGGGAGATGGGCATCCGGCACGAGGATGTCATGACCGTCACCGAGGACGCGGTCGAGAATCTCACCAAGTGGTCGGGCAGCCCCGAGGACCCGGCGGTGATCTGATGCTCCCCCGACTCGCGACGACGCGGCGGACAGCTTCCCCCGCCGGGGAAGCCGCGTGAAGGATCCCCGCGAGGAGCTTCTAAACATCTATGACGCTGCGGGGGCGGTCGTGGATGCGCGGCCGCGGCGGGAAGCCAAGCGCTCGGGTCTGGCCGTGGGCGCGGTCAATATCCTGCTTGTGAACGCCCTCGGCCAGATCCTGCTCCAACGGCGACCGCCCGACAAAGAGAACGGCGGGCGCTGGGACAAGTCGGTGGGCGGCCACGTGAGCGCGGGCGAGACCTTCGACACCACCGTCGTGCGGGAGGCGGGGGAGGAACTCTTCGAAGACGCGCACTCGCCCGCCGTACGCCTGGTCCCGAGCGCGGAGGCCTTCCCGGGAGCGCTGGCCGGCGCCGACCTGACCCGTACCGTCGTCTTTCGACAATTCTCCTTCCAGCGCAACCTGCGGGACGTGAGATACGCGCCCGAGGGCGGATTCCGAAACGTTCTCTACCACGTGGCGATCTATCTGGGCCGCACCGACATCCCCCTCTCGGGCTTCCACCCTCAGGCTACGGAGGTGGAGGACCTCCGCTACTTCCCCGCCGGGGATGTGGACCAGATGCTGCTCAACAGCGCCCTCGCCCCCAACATGGCCTTCCTCTGGCTCACCCACGCCGCCGACCTCCTGGCGCTCGTCCGCCCCTGACGCGGTAAAATCGACGGATGGCGGCCACCACCTGGGACGACGTGCGACGCGCGCTGGCTCTTCGCCCGCCAACGCAGGTGGCGGAACCAGCCGCCTCTCGCGCGGCGGTGGCGCTGATCCTGAGGGAGGCAGCGAGAGGACTGGAACTGCTCTTCATCCGGCGGGCCGAGCACGACGGGGACCCCTGGTCGGGCCAGGTGGGGTTCCCGGGCGGGCGCGCCGAACCGGG
>DATMML010000048.1 GCA_035570235.1 Vicinamibacteria bacterium
GAAGGTTCATGCAACCTCTCCTGGTGGCAGACGTTCCGCCGACGCGCTCAAGCCTCGCGCAGGCCCGAGGCGGCCACGGACTGGGCGGGCAGTTTACTCGAGGGGTTGGCGGGCCGCCACCGCCACGCCGGTGAGGGTTGAAGCCAGGACGGCCCCTGCCCCGCAGAGGGAGGCGTCATTTCCGCAGCCGTCGTTGGCAGAAAGCCGGACAGCTCAAGGTGGCCCCAAGGCTGGTACCGAGCTATTCCCCGGTCGGAACTACGGCCGGAAGACGGGGCCGTTTTCAAACCACTGCCCCCCAGAGAGGGTCAGGATCGACTCCGGAAGCCCCTGTCGACTGCCCATGATCGCGCAGGACGCCAGGGTCTCGGGTAGTTCGAGGCCTTTTGGGAGCCTGGGATGTACGTGGGGGACGTAGCGGTCTTGCCACGGAGGCCCCAGCGGACACGCCCCTCGGCGTGGCGAGTCGCCAAACACCCGCGGCCTCGCTGGTCATGAGTCGCGGAGGGAACTGGCACGAGACTTGCTTCGTATTGAACGTAGGAGGAGGTGGCAAGACCATGACGAACGGAGGCCGGACTCTCACCTATCTAGGTATCGCCGTCGTAGGCGGCGTTGCCGGAGCCCTCGTGGGTCTCTTGACCGCGCCCGCCCGGGGCATCGAGACGCGACGCCGGCTGGGTGACGGGGCTGACGCTGTGGTGCGCTCAGGACACTACGCTATCGAAGGCGTGGCGGACTACCTGCAGGAAACCACGCGGAAGCTCAGCCGCGTCGTGAACGGCTGATCGTACATAGGGAGACCCCGAAGGAGTCTTTCGTTCCCGAGCCGGTGAGCCTGAGACGGCCAAACCTGGCTTCCCTCCCGGTTGATCCAAGGAGGATTTTCGAGGCGTTCGGCGCCCGGGTTGCACGCCTTCCTTATGCGAGGTGTCGACATCGCGCGCCGCGCCGCTTCACGCACGCCCTCAAGCCAGCTCTAACCCTACCAAGGCTTGCCCCGTCGGGGCGTGCTCGCGAACAAAGCGCCTTGGCCCCGGGGCCGTGATACACTCGCCCTGAAAATCGGGGGGGTTCGTTCTCCCTTGTCCAGAGCCGAGGCGCCGTGAGCCCGGTGGGCAAGATCGTGAGTTCAGCCCGGGCGACCCAAGACAAGACCGTGGCAGCGGACCTCCTCTTGAGGCCCTTGTGCAGACCCCCTAACGTCCGCCCCGCGTCGAAAAAGAGAAAGTTCGATATGCTGGGGAGGACGAGGGAGCGAGCCCTAAGGGACATCGTGAACGACAAGCTGCCCACCCATCCCCGCCCGGAGGCGTTCCTTCCCTAGAGGAGACCCGCGGATGTCCGGTAAGAAGAACAAGAAGTCGAAGCACCGGCCAGAGAAAGAGAAGAAGAAGGCGAAGGACAAGGCGAAAAAGGAGAAGAAGGGAAAAGTCGCGCTCCGGGCCAAGGCCAAGGCACCACCTACGCCCTTGAAGGCCGCGCGGCCGCAGGCCGCCGGAACACCGACCGCCGCCACCCCTGCCGCCAAGCCTTCGACCCCCGCCCGGCCCCACCCTCCGCGCAAAGGGGGAAGGAAGAGCTCCCTCTCCCAGCGGCGCGGTCCCGACGGCCAGTTGCTCGCTCCCGGGGAGCTGCTCCTCCCCGGCGGTCCCCTGCGGGGGGAGGAGATCCAGTATCTCTTCCGGGGCTGCGTGGCCGCGGAACACGCCGCGGGCGAGGCGGGCGTGAACGAGATCATCGCCAAGAAGGCTGCCCCCGACGCGGAGAGCGACCGCGCCGAGCTGCGGCGTTTCGCGGAGGGGATGGCGCAGCGATTCGACAGCGGGACGATCGAGCCCCTCCCCCCCATTCGCGGCGTCGTGCGCCGGAACTTCCAGGGGGTGGTGGAGCGGGCACGGTACCGCCGCCGGGAGATCGGCGCTTTCCTGCGCGGTTTGGACTTGGGCCGGACCGAGACCTCGCACATGGACTCCCACGGGGAGGCCAGCCTGCAGAGCCTCATGGAGTGGGCGGCCCGCCTGGAGAACCTGACCGAGGCCGACGAGCCCGACCAGGCGGACTACAACCAGTTCCACCGCGGTCTGGACCAGCTCGAGAACACCACCGAGGCCTTGATCGTCGACGTCGAGCTGACCCTGCGGCGCTTGCGCGATCGGAACCGGGCCTCCTAGGTTGAGCGCGGACACTCCCCCCCCCAACGCGGAGGGTCCCGATCCGCCGGGCCCCGGGGAAGAGCCCCGGCAGACCACGCCGTTCCTGGTTCTTCAGTTCTTCATTTTCCCCCTCGCCATCGTAGCCGTCTGCGTGGCCGTGTTCGTGGTCTTCGGCCTCATCGCGGGGGAGAGCCGGGGGGCGCGCGACTACCTGGCCGAGGTGCGGGGGGGGAGCGCCAACCGCCGCTGGCAGGCGGCATTCGAGCTGTCCAAGGTCCTCCAGGCCCGCAAGGATCCCGCTCTCTCCGACCCCCACTTCGCGGAGGAGGCGGTCCGGCTCTTCCGGGACTCCGGGACGGATGATCCGCGGGTGCGCCGCTACCTGGCTCTGGCCCTGGGCCGCTTGGGCGACCCGCGGGCGGTGCCTGCCCTGCTCGAGGCCGTCGAGGAGGGGGCGGACAAGGAGCGGCCGGTCGACGCCGAG
This sequence comes from Vicinamibacteria bacterium, assembly GCA_035570235.1. Classification (NCBI taxonomy): domain Bacteria; kingdom Pseudomonadati; phylum Acidobacteriota; class Vicinamibacteria; species Vicinamibacteria bacterium. The sequence continues at coordinate 2,641 of DATMML010000048.1, forward strand.
ATCCAGATCTACGCGGTCTGGGCCTTGGGAGCGATCGGGGACGTGGCTGCGCTTCCCAAGCTCGTCGCCCTCGCGGGCGGCGCGGATCCCGGGCTCCGCAAGGCCGCCGTCTACGCCTTGGGCGCCTTCCGGGGGGACGTGGCGCAGGACGCGCTGGTCAAGGCGCTCGGCGATGCCACCGAGGACGTGCGCTGGAACGCGGCGGTGGCTCTAGCCCGTTGGAGGGAGCCGCGGGCGGCCCCTGTCCTCCTCGAGATGATGGACCGCACCCATCTTGCGGAGGTGGATCGGCGCCTGCGCGAGGGGGGCCTCCCCGAGGGGCTCACCCCGGAGCAACGCGAGGAGGCCATCCTGCAGGCGGTGGGGGCGGCGGCCCTCCTGCCCACGCCCGCTCTCCGCTCCGAGCTGGAACGCCTCCGCGACGGCGATGAGAATCTGAAGGTGCGCGAGGCCGCAAGGCGAGCGCTGGCCCGACCGTGAGGGGCACGCTCGAGATGGCGTCCGTGTTCGCAAGGCTTGACATCAATCCCGCCGTGCGTAGAATGCCGCTACCTCCAGTGCCTACTTGGGATTACGAGCTCAAAGAAGAGGCTTCCCATGTCTGACGGCAAGGACTCCGCGCCCGCCGGTGCTCCCCCGCCTGCCGCGGCAGCAGCCCCCGCGGAAAAGGAGAAGGGCGGCCTCACCCGCCGCCTCTTCGTCTGGTCCCTGCCCCTGGGCTGGACGGCCTTCGCCGCCGCCACCGCCTCTGGCTTGATCGCCACCGCGCGCTCCCTTTTCCCGAACGTGCTCTTCGAGCCGCCCCAGTCCTTCAAAGTGGGTTTCCCCGGGGAGTACAACGTGGGTGAGGTGGACACTCGATGGAAGGACGCCTTCGGGGTGTGGATCGTGCGCAACGGCGACGGCTTCTATGCCTTGATCGCGGTCTGCACCCACTTGGGGTGCTCCCCCAACTGGCTGGCCGCAGAAAACAAATTCAAATGCCCCTGCCACGGGAGCGGGTTCTACATGAGCGGCGTCAATTTCGAGGGCCCCGCCCCCCGGCCTCTGGAGCGGGCCTCGATCGTGCTCGCCGACGACGGCCAGATCCTGGTGGACAAATCGGTGAAGTTCCAGCAGGAGAAGGGAGAATGGGACCTCCCGGGTGCGTTCCTGAAGGTGTAGTCGAGAGTCTCTAGCGAGGGTCAATGGCCACCAAGCCCCCCGATCCGTTCCTGTCCCGCACGTGGGACTACATCACCGAAACCCAGATCTGGAGGTCGATCTTCCGCCACGGCCTGCCCGCGACCAACCGGAATCGGGTCCTGGTGGTGATGACCAACGTCTTCCTTCACTTGCACCCGGTGAAGATCCGCAAGAGCGGGATCCGCCTGAAGTTCACCTGGTGCATGGGCGGCCTGACCTTCTTCCTGTTTCTGGTGGAGACCTTCACCGGTCTCCTCCTCATGTTCTATTACCGGCCGACCGTGGCCTTCGCCTACATGGACATCGTGGACCTGGCGGAGCAGGTGCCCCTCGGGATCATGCGCGAGATCCACCGCTGGGGGGCCCACGCCATGGTCATCACCGTCTGGCTCCACATGTTCCGGGTCTTCATGACGGGCTCCTACAAGCCCCCCCGGGAGTTCAACTGGAACGTGGGCGTGATCCTGCTCGTCTTGACCCTGCTCCTCTCCTTCACCGGCTACCTGCTCCCCTGGGACCAGCTCGCCATCTGGGCCATCACGGTGGGATCCAACATGGCGCGCGCCACGCCCCTGCTGGGGAGCGAGGGACCCGGCTCGCAGCTCCTTGTCTTAGGGAGCGTGAAGATGGTCCATGCGGGGTCAGACGCGAAGTTTGCCCTCCTGGGCGGGCGTTTCGTGGGGGAGGGAGCGCTGCTCCGCTTCTACGTCCTGCACTGCGTGGGAATTCCCCTCGTGGCGGGGATCCTGATGGCGATCCATTTCTGGAGGGTCCGGAAGGACGGCGGCATCTCCGGGCCCTTGTGAGGGTCGAAGCGTGGTCGAGGCCCTAAAAGGCGTCATCAACTCCCTCACCGCCCCGGAGATCTTCATCTCCCTGGCCGCCGTGTTCTTGCTCCTCTCTCTGCGATTCAAGGCCTTCTGGAAGCCCAAGGTGGCGGGCACGGTGGGGATCCTGGCCGTGCTCTTCGTGGCCGTCTCCATGCTCGATCCGAACTTCGCGAAGATCGTGAAGAAGCCGGACAACATCCCCATCGTGGCCATGCTCTTCCTGGTCGGCTTCTTCACCTGGCTCGCCATGTCGCAGGCCCAGAGAAACGACGAGCGCACGGCGAGGGGCGAGAAGCCCATGGAGGCCAGCAACGGGGAGGGGGAGAAGACCTGGGTCTGGCCGGATCTTGTCTATACCGAGCTGCTGTGCATGGTCATCGTGATGATCGTGCTCGTGATCTGGGGCATGGCCTTCCACGCCCCCATCGAGGAGCCGGCCAATCCCGCGCGCACCCCCAACCCCAGCAAGGCCCCCTGGTACTTCCTGGGCCTCCAGGAGATGCTCGTCTACTACGATCCCTGGCTGGCGGGTGTCGTCTTTCCCAGCCTGATCATCGTGGGCCTCATGGCCATCCCCTACCTCGACACGAATCCCAAGGGGAACGGCTATTTCACCTTCGCGGAGCGGAAGACGGAGGTCACCCTCTTCCTTTGGGGCTTCCTCATCCAGTGGGTGCTGCTCGTCATCCTGGGCACCTTTCTGCGGGGGCCCAACTGGAACTTCTTCGGACCCTACGAGTACTGGGACGTGCATAAGCTCCTGGCCCTGAACAACGTCAACCTCTCGGAATACGTCTGGATCCGGTTCCTGCACGCCCCGCTGCCCCAGAACATGTTCGTGCGCGAGGGGCCGGGCATCCTGGCCGTCCTTTTCTATGTCGTGGTGCTGCCGGGGATCCTGGCCAAGACCTTCCTCAAGCGCTTCCACGAGAAGATGGGGCCCTGGCGCTTCGCGCTCTTCGTGATGCTCTTCCTGGGCATGTTCGCCCTTCCCATCAAGATGATCCTGCGCTGGACGGTCAACCTGAAGTACATCGTGGCCATGCCCGAGATCTTCTTCAACATCTAGGGTCCGAGGAACCCCATGCCCCCCGCCAAGCACGAGCCCGGCCGCGACCCGGAGATGGCTAACCGGACGCAGACGCTCAACCTGGTCTTCGCGCTCTCCTCGCTCGGCATGCTCGTGGTCTTCTCCCTTATGATCTGGGCGGACTACGACCGGGAGTGGAAGACCTACCAGAGCACCTTCAACCGCCTGGACGTCAAGTACACCGAGCAGCAGATCCAGGAGGCCCTGGGCAAGGTGGACGCCGCCCGCCGCCAGGGCGTGCAGGCCGAGCTCCAGCAAGGGGACAAGGAGATCGCGGCCCGCCGGGCGGACATAGGCAAGGCCCAGGCCGAGGTGGAGAAGGCCCACGGGATCTGGTACGGCCTGGACCAGGAGTACCGATTCACCAAGGCCAACATCGACGTGCAGCGGTACGTGTACGACGAAGCGGCCCACCGCAACGAGAAGAGCGCCCCCCGCAAGAAGACCGACCTGGAGGCGCTCGAGAAGCACTGGACTGATCTGCGGGTGAAGGTAGAGGAGGCCAAGGCCAACGAGGACGCGGCCAAGTCGCGGGTGGCGGAGCTCGAGGCCACCAAGCTCGACGCGGAGAAGAAGCAGAAGGAGCTCTTCGCGGAGCGGGACCGGCTGGAGGAGAAGCTCCAGAAGATCCGGCCCAACTGGGTCTACTTTGTCCGGAACCTGCCCATCCTCGACCTCGCCAACCCCTCCCTCAAGATCAACCAGATCATGCCCGGGAACCTGATCGACGACGTGAACTTCACGGGCACGCCCAAGGTGGACCGGTGCACCACCTGCCACCTGGCCATCGACAAGAAGGGGTACGAGAACGCGCCCCAGCCCTTCCGCACCCACCCCGACTTCGAAACCTTCCTCCGGGGCCCCCACCCCATCGAAAAGGTGGGCTGCACCGCTTGTCACCAGGGACGGGGGCGGGCCACCGGCTTCCAGAACGCGGCCCACACGCCCTCCACCCGGGAGCAGGAGAAGGAGTGGGGCAAGTACACCCATAGCAAGGAGTACCAGGAGCTGAGGTTCTGGGATCTGCAAATGATGGCCCGTGGCCATACCGAGTCGCAGTGCCTGAAGTGCCACTCGGGCGTGGTGGAGGTGCCCAAGGCGGAGCACCTCAACACCGGCACTCTCCTGATAGAGAAGTACGGCTGTTTTGGCTGCCACAAGATCAAGGGCTGGGAGGGCCTGCGCAAGGTGGGGCCCGACCTCACCCGGGTCGTGACCAAGACCAACCCGGAGTGGATCGTGCGCTGGATCAAGGAGCCCCGTGGGTTCCGTCCCACCCGCATGCCCCAGATCTGGGACGTGCGCTTGGACGAGACAGCGGGCCAGAAGGCGCGCAACGACACGGAGGCGAGCGCGGTGGCCGCCTACGTGGTGGAGAAATCGGCCAAGGACGCCTACCCCGACCCTCCCCGGGGGGATCTACCCGCGGGGCGCAAGATCTTCGAGAGCGTGGGCTGCCTGGCCTGTCACCGGGTGGGTGACGACCGGCGCGGGATCGTGGGGCTGGAGGCCGCCGCGTTCCGCGAGCACGGGCCCAACCTGGCAGGGACGGGCAGCAAGGTGAAGGCGGGCTGGCTCTACGCATGGGTGCGCAACCCGAAGGGCTACTGGCACGACACCAAGATGCCCAACCTCCGCCTGAGCGAGAAGGAGGCCGCGGACGTCACGGCCTACCTCATGAGCCTCAAGAACGAGGCCTTCCTGGCCCGGCCGCGCCCCGCCTTCGACCAGAGCCTCCGGGACGAGATCGTGCTCGAGTACCTGAAGGCCCAGTTCACGGTGAAGCAGGCGGGCGAGCGGCTCGCGGCCATGGGGGACCAGGAGCGGACGCTCTTTCTGGGCGAGAAGACCATCGGTCGCTATGGCTGCTTCGGCTGCCACACCGTTACCGGCTTCGAGAAGTCCTCCCCGGTGGGGGTGGAGCTCACCGAGGAGGGATCGAAGCTGGTGGAGCGGCTGGACTTCGGTTTCGAGGAAGGCCGGATCGCCAACACCCTTCCCGCCTGGGTTCAACGCAAGCTGATGGAGCCCCGGGCCTTTGACCACGGCAAGGTGAAGCGGCCGGATGAGCTGCTCCGGATGCCCAAGTTCCACTTCGCGCCCGAGGAGGCGGACGCCATCGTCACCGGCGTGATGTCCTTCACCAAGGAGCAGGTGCCGCTGGCCGCCCAAAAGCAGCTGAGCGCGGACGAGAAGTACATCGAGAAAGGCCGGCGCCTGGTCCGCAACCTCAACTGCCAGGGGTGCCACCAGATCGGCGCCAAGGGGGGGACGATCAAGGCGGTGGTGACCGACCAGCTCGAGAGCTCAGGGGGGGACGTTCTGCAGGCCGTGGCCCTCTCCCCTCCCATGCTGTACAACGAGCAGTCCCGCTCGGGCGAAGGGGCACGGGTCCAGACCCCCTGGCTTCACGGCTTCCTGAAGGACCCCTCCAACAAGATCCGCCCCTGGCTTCAGATCCACATGCCCACCTTCGATTTCGAGGAGGAGGAGGTCAACGCCATCACCCGATACTTCGCGGCCCTGGATAGCGTCCCCTACCCCTACGAGCCAAAGCCCAAGCTGGACCCGGTCCTGGTGGCCACGGGCAAGGACCTCTTCGGCCGCTGGCAGTGCGTGCGCTGCCATGTGGTGGCGGGCAAGCTGCCCAACCAGGAGCCCGCGAATATGGCCCCCGACCTGGCCAAGGTCCCGGAGCGCCTGCGCACGGCCTGGATTGCGCAATGGCTGGCGGATCCCGGCCGAATACAGACGGGGACCCGGATGCCCGCCAACTTCCCCACCGATCCGTCCGAGAACGCCTACCCGGACATTCTGGGGGGGGACCAGAAGAAGCAGATCGAGGCCGTACGGTCATACCTGCTCACCTTGGGCTCACCGGGCACGCGCGTGGCTGAGGCGCATTGACCGAGGACCAGGAGACCCCGCTCCTCCCACCCTCCTATGCCTACACCCTGATCGTCGGGCCCGACAGCCGGGATCGGGCCTGGATCGAAAGCACCCTCATGCGGGGGGGCCTGGAGGTGGCGGCCTCCACGGAAGCCGACCTCCTTGCCGAGCCCGACATCGTACCTCCCCATCTCCTGGTCCTCGACGACGCCTCCGGCCACCCCCAGCTCAGGGAGACCTTCCAGCGCCTGCGGAGCCACCCCGCCCTGCACGGGGTCCCCTTCGTCATCTTGTCCTATGACGCCGGCATCGAGACCTTCTCGGACGCCATCAGCAAGGGGGCGGCCGCCTATTTGCTGAAGCCGGTCAGCCCCGAGGAATTGGTGTCCGCCGCCCACAAGATCACGGGCTGGCTCTCCTCGAGCGACCGCACGGAGAGGCGCCGCCGGATGCGGCGCCCGTTGCTGATGAAGGTGGAGATCGACATCCGGGCCCGCCGCATCAGGGTCCCCGGGCAGACCCTGGACGTGAGCAGCAGCGGCTGCCGGGTGGAGCTGGGCGAGCCGCTGGCGGTGGGCGACTTGGTGCGGGTCATCCTCCACGGCCCCTCGGAGACGACCCACCTCGCCCTCGGAGCGGAGGTGCGCCAGCACCGGGTGCTGGCGGACGGCACCCACGTGGCCGGCCTGAGATTCACGGGCACCACCGCCCTCCTCGCCGCGAAGCTGCTGGGCTTCGTTCACACGGGGGCCACCTAGAGCCCCTACGCCCACGGGCCTCTTTCGCCTGCCTCTCGTGAGGGCCAGGCCCCAGGCCTTTGAACGCTCCTAAGCCTTTCGCACGAGGCGATCCGTGTCTGCGTCCGCGGGATGGAAGCTCTCGACGCGCAGTTCCTGCAGGGTCACATCCTGGGGGGCGCCAAGGGTGGTCAGGGTTGTGAAGAAGCGTGCCTTGCATTCGCCGAGCCTGATCTCGAGGGGCAAGACCAGCGACGGAGCGGCCTCGAAGTCGGGCTGACGCCAGTCTGGAGGAACGCCCTCCGTGGCCAGAAGGTCCTGCAAGAGGGCGCCTGCCGCCTCGTTGCCGTTCCAGAGAACCTCGCGGTTCAAGCGTCCGAGGATTTCGCTCGCGACCCGGGTCCAGTTTTCGATGTGAGGCCGGAAGCCTCGGGGGTCAAAAAGCAGCCTCAGGGCGTTCGGCCGGGGCGGCGGGATGAAGGTCAAGGGCGCCGGCGCCTGGGCGGGGGTCGACATTCCCGCGAGCAACCCTGCGTAGGGCGCGTTGACCATCACGATGTCCCACTGCCGGTCTAAGGCAACGGCGGCGAAGGGCTCGTGCTGGCGCAGTATCAGCTGGAGCGCGTGCCGCATGCCATCCATCTCGGGCTCGGTGAGGGATGTCTCGCGGTAGACGGCGGCGAAGCCGGCGGCCTGGAGAAGCAGGTTCGATTCACGGAAGGGAAGATCGAGAACGCTGCTCAGGCGCAGCAGCATCTCGCGGCTCGGTTTCGCGCGGCCGCTCTCCAGAAAGCTCAAGTGCCGAGGGGAGACATCGGCGGCCAGGGCCAGCTCGAGCTGGCTCAGTCGCCGAGCGTTCCTCCATTTCTTGAGGAGAGGTCCGATCCTGCCTTCCTGTCTGCCTGCCTCCGTTCCAGCCTTCATATCGACCAGGGTAGCTCGTCAAGCCGCAGCCCGCCATTACCTGGCAGGTAATTGAAACGAGGACTCCGGCGTCCGATCTTGTGTAAGGAGGCGCTGGGCTTCCCTGGGACCGGGCCTGATCAACCGCATGTCCTCTCCGGTGGCTCACGTCCCGTCGGCCAGCGCGGGCCTTATGAGGCAAGCACAAATGCCGGGCCTTTCGTGATGTCATCGCCACGCCGAACCCATTTCGCGCGGTGGAAGCGAATCGCCTTGTGGGTCGGCGCCTTTTCGCTCCTGGTCGTCACCTGCGCGGTCGGGTGGCTCCTCCTGGCCCCGTATGCTGACCTAAGGACGGACGAGATAAGGCAGAAGGGGCTGGACCCGACGCTGGCCGCCCGCGGGCGAGAGCTGCTGCTCGCGGCCGCGCGCTCTCACGGACTGGAGGCCTGGCAAAAGCATCGCTCGTTCGAGGCCACCGCGGTCGACTCCTGGCCCTCGGGAAGCCCCTGGTGGCCCGGATCACCCCAGCGCTTCCATGCCCAGCGGCGCTTGGGCACGTTCACTTCGCGGGTGGAGCTGCTCGATGGTGCCCGCCAGGGGGAGACCTGGGGCATTCAAAGCTGGGCCGCCTACAAAACACAGGGCGCCAACAAGGCCCGCTTCGCCCCCGACCGGGCGATCGAGTTCTACCTTCCCACCCTTCAGTACTTTGACGAGCTTCCCTTTCGCATGCTGGCCGCGCCCGTCATCCTCTATGCCGGTGAAGGCCAATACCTCGGGACTACGTATCAGAGAGTGTTTGTGACCTGGGGCTCGCTCGCGCCCCACGCCGAGCACGATCAGTACGTCCTCTGGATCAATCCTGCGAGCCGCCTGATCGACGTCGTGCGCTACACGCTTCGGGACGCGGTGCCGCTGAGCTCCCCCGTGATGCGCCCCTTAATGAAGGTGTTTGCCGCCGGCACCATTCACTTCGGCGCCTACCGCCGTCAGGATGGGGTGATGGTCGCTTTCGAGCAGACGGTCACGCTGCCCCCACCCGAGGAAACCCGCCCGCCGCTATCGGAGAACTACTTTCACCGCATCGTCATCGAGAGCGCCCGCTTCGACAGCTTCGACCCCGAGCTACTGAGCTTGGATCCCACGCGGCGGGAAGTGGGGGACGCCAAGCCCTGAAAGCGCGATCGCCACCCTGTGGCGGTCGCTTCAGAGTCGCTGCTCGATCTCGTGCACGAGGGCGGAGAAGAGGGTGACCACGTCCTCGTTGGCCCTCCGCAAGCGGGTGGCCAGACGCTCCGCCACCCGGCGGGTAACGGCGAGGCCCGCGTCCGGATAGCGATCCCCGAAGGCCAGGAAGCGCTCGCGGCCGACGACCAGGAACTCGCAGTCCGTCTCCGTGATCACCGTGGCGGAGCGGATGTCACGGTCGAGAAGGCTGAGCTCGCCGAAGAAGTTCCCCTCCTTGAGGACCCTCACCGTGTAGGGGTCCCGGTAGGGGGTGAGCTTCTCGGTGCGCACGCGTCCCTTGAGGATCACGAAGAGCTGATCCCCCTCGCTTCCCTCCCGAATCACGATGTCGCCCGCGCGGGCCTTCTTGACCTCGGTGACCTCGGCCAGATGTTCGACCGCACTCTCGGTCAGCCCCCCGAAGAGCGAGCAGGCGAGGAGCCCCTCCCGAACCTCCCCGCTCATGCCGCTCCTCCCCTCCGCCGGCCAATGATGATGCCCCGGGCGTGCTCCGGGATGAGGTACCCGTCGGGCGGATTCAACACCGGCTTGTTGGAGACGAGGTCCTTGACCCCCCGCAGGTTCTCGAGCAGGGTGGCCACGTTCTCCGTCTTCTGGGCCGCCCGCAGGGCCTGACGCTTGATGGCCAGCGACTGGCCGGTGTTCTCGAGGACGCCGATGAGGAGGTCCCCGCCCGCGGCCTTGAAGTGCGCGGCCAGCTCCGCGAAGGTCTTGCCCACGAACCCCGCCGGGATGGGCACTGTGGCCATCCCGTGGGGGTCCGCGATGTTGAGAAGGTCGTGCAGGACCTGGGAGAGACCCGCGGAAACGGAGGCGTTCACGAGCATGAAGCGGCCGTACTCTCGGGAGAGGATGATCTCGTCGCAGCGAGCGAGCCGGAGATGCTCGATGAACTTCCGATCCAGGACCTCCGCGTAGGTGTAGACGTCGGGGGCCAGGTTCTCCAGGTTCATGACCGCCATGACCGTGCGTGCGTCCACCTCCTGGTCGGAGCGGTCCCCCGCCTCGTCGGCCAGGACCAGGACCCGCGAGGCGTGGGCCACCCCCGCCCGCTGCTGGACCGCGGGGTCGATGGAGTCCCCGTGGATGTAGACCAGGCCGGGAAAGCGTCCCCGGAGCTCCTCGTTGACCAGATCCCCCGCCTGGTTCACGAGGACCAGCTTCCCGGGGCCGAGTTCGGGGTGGGCGGTCAGGAGGTCCTGGACGAACAGGCCCATGTCGGTCTTCCAGCCCAGGATGACAACGTGTCCTTTGAGATCGTGTGCGTCGGTCAAGCCGCGGCCCTCCTTGATCTTCCGATCCACGAGCGCGCTCGCGATCTTACCGGTGACGGTGCCGACCAGGCCGATCCCCACCAGAACCACGACGAAGGCGAGGGCCCGTCCCGTATGGGTGATCGGATACTTGTCGCCGTAACCGATGGTGGTCAGGGTCACCACCGACCACCAGAGCCCATCCTCTAGGTTCTTGAACTGGTCGTTGGTCCCCCGCTCCGCGAAGTAGATCGCGGGGGCCCCCAGCAGGAGGACGCCCAGGAAGTAGGCGGTCAGGCGGGGGATGTTCTCGGCTTGGAGCTGAGCCCAGAACCGGTGCCAGCGCTCGAGGAGGCGGGGAGGTTGCCCGGTCTCAGGAAAATTCATTTTGACGTGGGCCTATCTTATCGCTCATCGGCCCGGGGGAGAGAGTCGTCAGACGAACGCGCGGAAGACCTCGTTGGAGACGAGTACACCCCTCCGGGTGAGGCGCAGCCGCCCCTCCACGGCCTCCAGGAGACCCGCCTCCAGGGGATCGCGGAGGGCCTCCGCGTACTCCGTGAGGGGGTCTAGCTGGTAGCGGCGCCGGAAGTCGGGAAGGTCGATGCCCGCCCGGCGCCTTAGGCCGGTGAAGAGGGCCTCCCCCGCGCGCTCCCGGGGGCCGAGCACGCGCTCCCCGGCGACGGCGGCCGCCCCCGCCTCCAAGGCCCGGCAGTAGCCACCGTAGGTCTCCTGGTTCCAGTAGCGCCGCCCGTCCTGGTAGCTGTGGGCCGCCATCCCGAAGCCGAGGAAGGGGGCGTCCTCCCAGTACTTGCGGTTGTGCCGCGACTCGCGGCCCGGGCGTGCGAAGTTCGAGATCTCGTAGCGCTCCAGGCCCAGGGCGGCCAGGGCCTCGACCGTCTCGTCGTAGAGGTCGGCGACGAGATCGTCGGGGGGAAGGAGGAGCGCTCCCTGCCGAGCGCGGTGGGAGAGCAGGGTGCGGCCCTCCACCTCCAGAAGGTAGACGCTCACGTGGTCGGGTTCGAGCGCGGTCAGGCTCTCCACGTTGGAGCGCCAGCGCTCGCTCGTCTCCCCCGGCCAGCCCAGGATCAAGTCCACAGAGACGTTCTCGATCCCGGCCCCGCGCGCCGCGGCGAGGGCGAGGGCGGCGTCGCTCCCGGTGTGGAACCGGCCCATCTCCCGGAGCACGGGGTCGGAGAAGGACTGCACGCCCAGGCTCAAGCGGTTGACCCCCATCTCCCGGAGCGCCCGGTAGCCCGCGTAGTCGAGGTCGCGCGGGTTGGCCTCCAGCGTGATCTCGGCGTCCTCTCCCAGACGGAAGAGGGTGCGGGCGGCCTCCACCAGCCGGGCCAGCCGAGGGGCGGCCAGGAGGCTAGGAGTCCCCCCCCCGAAGTAGAGGGTGTCCGCGGGGGCGGGGGCTCCCCCCGCCGCCCCCTTCATCTCTTTGATAACTGCCTGAAGGTACCGCTCCTGCCGATCCTGGTCGGGGCGGCGGGGATCGATGGCGAAATGGCAGTACGTGCACTTCGCCTCGCAGAACGGGATGTGGAGATAGAGGCCGATCGGCTCCGCGCTCGCGCTCACCGCTCCGAGGGACCGCCGCGGACCGCCACCTGCAGCCCCTCCTGGCGCTGGCGCCGGAAGTCGGGCCCGTGCATGGGCAGGACCACGCACATCTCCATGAGGCGGGAGCGCAGCCGCTGCCCGATCCGCTCGACCAGGAACTCCCGGCGGGCCAGGAAATCCGCAGCCACCACCTTCTCCTTGTCCGCATCGTGATAGTTGGTGGTGATGAGGGTGGCCCGTTTCGACAGGTAGCGGCTGTTCAGGATGTAGAAGAGGGTGTCGTTCATCCAGTCCGTCATCTTCCAGGCCCCGAGGTCGTCGAGGAGGAGAAGGTCGGTCTCCACCACCGGCTCCAGGACCTGGAGCTCGGTGGTCTTGGTCTCGGGGTTGTAGGAGTTTCGAATCTCCCGAATGAGCTCGTTGAAGTCCCAGAACTGGCCGCGCACGCCCTTGGCGGTCACCAGCTCGCGCAGCACGGCCACGGCGAGGTGGGTCTTTCCCACCCCGTTGTCACCGGTGAAGAGCAGACCCAGGCCTTCGTTCACGGCCCCCAGGAACGGATAGCCATGGCAGTAGCTCAGGGCTTTCTCCAGGGCGGCGGTCAGGGAGGTGTTGCCGGGCTCGAAGCCGGCGAGCGAGCACTCCTCGTAGCGGAGCGGGATCCGGCAGGCGGCCACGAGGGCGTCCGCCCCCGAGGCCCCCCCGTCGGGGCGGCGGCACGCGCAGGCCTGGGCGTAGTCGCGCCCGTCGCGGCTCACGATTTCGAAACCGGTTCCTCCGCACCGTGGGCAGGTCAATTCAAGTACCCCCGGAGGCCCTGGGCCTCCCGGTTGCGCCGCAGCTTCTCCTTGGCCTTGCTCTCGATCTGGCGGATGCGCTCCCGCGACAGCCCCAGCGCCTCTCCGATCTCCTGCAGGGTCCGGGGCTCCTCCCCGTCCAGGCCGAAGCGCATGCGGATCACCTCCCTCTCCTTCTCCTCCAGCTCCGCCACCATGGCCTGGATCTGCTCCTCGAAGGAGGTGCGGATCATCTCCAGCTCCACGGAGGGGATGGTGTCCTGCTCCAGGGTGTCCCCAAACTCCATGCTTCCGTCCTCCCCCACCGCACTGGAGAGGGACACGTCGTCCCCCGAAGCCAGGAGCAGGTTCTTGACTTGCTCTTCCGAAAGCTCGGTCTTGCGGGCCAGCTCCTCGGTGGTGGGGGGCCGCTCCAGCTCTACCGCGAGGCCCTCCCGGGCCCTCTCCACCTTGGAGACCTGGCCGGAGAGCTTCTGGGGCAGGCGGAAGACCCGGGAGTGCTCGGAGAGGGCGTGAAAGATGGCTTGCCGCACCCACCAGACCGCGTAGGAGATGAACTTGACGTTGCGCTCGGGGTCGAAGCGCTTCGCCGCTTCCATGAGCCCCAGGCTCCCCTCATGGATGAGGTCCAGGAAGGAGAGACCCAGCCCGCGATAGCGCTTGGCGTAGGAGACCACGAAGCGCAGGTTGGATTCGACCAGGCGCTTCAAAGCTTCCTGGTCGCCCTGCTGGATCCGCCGTCCCAGCACCTTCTCGTCCTCTGCGCTCAGGGGCTTGAACTTCGCGATCTCCCGGATGTAGGCGTTGAGGCTGTCCCCGGTGGCCTCGCGCGCCCGGGGCCGGACGCTCTTCGTCGCCTTCGCCGTGCTCTTTCGTGTTTTCTTGACCACGGACATGGCGCTGCCCCGGGGAGGAACTCAGATTATAGACCCCCTAGGTTGGTTCGGGAGGCGTTTTCACGATGTGGGTGGGGGGTAGCTTCACCAGCGCCTGCTGGAATCGCTCCTGCCAGCCCTCCTGGTTGGCCCGCAGCAGCTCCTGCCGGACGTAGGTCACGAACTCGCTCACTTCCGCCTGCATCTGCTCCATCTTCCGCCGCATGTTCTGGACGATCTCCACCCCGGCCAGGTTCACGCCCAGGTCGCGGGTGAGGTTCAGGATCACCTCCAGCTGGCGGAGGTCCTCCTCGGAGTAGAGACGGGTGTTGCCCTCCGTGCGGGACGGCTTCAGGAGGCCCTCCCGCTCGTAGAGCCGGAGGGTCTGCGGATGGATGCCGTAGTTCTTGGCCACGACGCTGATCATGTAGAACTTTCCCGCCCCGGGCGGGGCCGGGCGCGGAGGAGAGCTCTCGAGGCGGTGGCGGCGCCGCGCCATCGTCACCTCCCGGCCCCGCCGGGGGCGGGGCCGGACTTGCGGGGATCGTGCGGGTTCAGGCGGGCAAACTCCAAGAGCAACTCGCGGCTGCGGTCATCCCGGACGGTGGGGACGAAGATCCGCGCCTCCACGAACAAGTCTCCCCGACCCTTGTCCCCCAGCTTGGGCACCCCGCGCTTGCGCAGCCGGAAGCGCTGGCCGTTCTGGGTCCCGGCCGGAAGCTCGATGGTGACGGGACCGTCGGGGGTGGGGACCTCGATGTGCGCCCCCAGGGCCGCCTCCGTGATGCCCACGGGCACGGCGCAGTGGAGATCCTCGCCCTCGCGCCGGAAGAGGGGGTGGGGCTCCACTTCCACCGCCAGGACGAAGTCACCGGGGGGCCCGCCTCGCCGCCCGGCGTTGCCGCAGCCGGGGACGCGCACGCGGCTCTTGTCCCCCACCCCGGGCGGGATCTTGACCTCCAGCCACTCGCTGGCCATGAGGCGCCCCTCCCCTCGGCAGCGCTCGCAGGGCTTGCGCTGAAGGTTGCCCGTGGCCCCGCACTCGGCGCAGCGGCGCGAGAAGATCATGTGGCCGCGGCTGCCCCGAACCTGGCCCGAACCCTGGCAGCGCGGGCAGGGCACGGGCCCGAACGCCACCTCCCCCGCGCCCTGGCAGAGGGGGCAGTGCTCCTGGCGCACCAGGTGGACGCGACGCTGGGTCCCGGCCAGCGACTCCTCGAAGGTGAGCCGCGTGGCCTGCTCGAGGTCCTCCCCGCGCAGGGGCCCCGCCTCCGGCCGGTCCCCCGAGGGCCGGAGCACGCCGTCGAAGATCTCGCGGAAGCCGACGCTCTCCACCCTCACTTCGGCGGAGAAGTCGAAGCCCTCGAAGCCTCCCTCGGGAAGGGGGGTGGCGGGATCGGGGGTTCTCTCCCCGCGGTCGTAGGCCGCCCGCCGCTCGGAGTCGGAGAGGACCTCGAAGGCCCGGGACACCGAGCGGAAGCGCTCGGCCGCCTCCGGATCGCCGGGGTTGAGATCGGGATGCAGCGCCCGCGCGAGCCTCTGGTAGGCGCGGCGGAGCTCCGTCTCGCTGGCGGTGCGGCGGACTCGGAGCAGCTCGTAGAGGTCCATACCTTTACTTCTTGTCCACGACCTCCGCGTCGATCACGTCCCCGCCGTCGGTCTTGTCGCGGGGGCCCTCGCCGCCGGGCGAGCCCGGACCCTCGGCCGGCCCGCCCGCGGCCTTCTGATAGAGCAGCTCGGCCATGCGGTGGGAGGCCTTGGTGAGGTCCTCGAGCGCGCGATCGATGGCCTCCCGACTGCCCGCCTCGACCGCCTTGCGCGCGGCCTCCAGGGCCTTCTCCGCCGCCGCCGCCTCCGCCTCCGGCAGCTTGTCCCGGTTTTCCTTGAGCGTCTTCTCGGTCGTGTAGATGAGGCTGTCCGCCCGGTTCCGGGACTCGATCTCGTCGCGCCGCTTCTGATCCTCGTCCGCGTGGGCCTGGGCATCCTTCACCATCCGCTCCACGTCCTCCTTGGCCAGGCCGGAGGAGGCGGTGATGGTGATGGCCTGGGACTTGCCCGTGCCCCGGTCCTTGGCGGAGACATTGACGATGCCGTTGGCGTCGATGTCGAAGGTCACCTCGATCTGGGGCACGCCCCGTGGGGCGGAGGGGATCCCCACCAGCTGGAACTTGCCGAGCGTCCGGTTGTCCGTGGCCAGGGGCCGCTCGCCCTGGAGGACGTGGATCTCCACCGAGTTCTGATTGTCGGCGGCGGTGGAGAAGACCTCCGTCTTCTTGGTGGGAATCGTGGTGTTGCGCTCGATGAGCCGGGTCATCACGCCCCCCAGGGTCTCGATCCCCAGGGAGAGGGGAGTGACATCCAGGAGGAGAACGTCCTTCACGTCCCCGGCCAGGATCCCGGCCTGGATGGCGGCCCCCACCGCGACCACCTCGTCGGGGTTCACGCCCTTGTGGGGCTCCTTGCCGAAGGTGTCCCGGACTAGCTTCTGGATCCGCGGCATGCGGGTCATG
>DATMML010000049.1 GCA_035570235.1 Vicinamibacteria bacterium
GTGCAGACGCCCACCCCGCCCACCACCCTCGCCCCGACCCCCAAGCCGGTGGCGGTGGCGACCCCCCCGCCCGCGGAGCTGGCGGTGCTGACCGCGGTGTCGCCCTTGAGCGTGAAGCGCCCCAGCACGACCATGCTCGACGTGCGCGGGACGGGCCTCCGCCCGGACCACCAGGCGCGCATCTAGAAGTTGAAGGAGGCGCCCACCGGGATCAGCGTGGTGCGGCAGAAATTCGTGGACGGGACACTGGTCAAAGTGCTGGTGAGCCTCGACGACAGCGTGGTGCCCGGGGTCTACGCGGTGGCCCTGGCCGATGCCCAGGGCACGACCACCAACAGTCTGTCTTTCACCGTCGCCCGCTGATCGGGGGGCGGGGGGTCAGCTCCGCCCGGGGCCGGAACCGATGCCGAAGAAGACCTTGATCTGCTGGAGCAGGTCGTGCTTCGAAACCGCGGCCCGGGCCTGGGCCTCCACGCCCAGTTCCTCGATGGCGGCCAAGAGGTCGGCGCGGCGCTGGGCCAGCACCTCCGCCACCTTCTCCGCCAACTCGGGGTGTTCGCGGATGATCTCCTGGAAGGTCGCGGCGTCCAGCCGATAGCATTCCACGTCGGTCAGCGCGATCACGGTGGCCGCGCGCGGCTCCCCCGTCATGAGCGACATCTCCCCGAAAAAGCCCGGGGCCTCTAGGCGTGAGACCTCGCGCTCCACCCCGCGCTCCCCCGCCACCCGCACCGAGACCCCTCCCGTCAGGATCATGTAGAGCCAATGGGCCACCGCCCCCTGGCGGGTCATGACCTCACCCCGCGCAAAGGGGGCGTAGCGCAGGCCGGCGGCCAAGCGCAGCTTGTCCCCCTCCGAGAGGTGATCGAAGACGTTGACGTGAGAGAGGGCCTGCAGGCGGCGCCGCTCTTCCTCCTCGGACTTGATGGCTTTGCGCTCCTGGGTCTCCTCGGTCATGAAGACGGCGTGGGCGGGGATGGAGAGGGGGATGCCCGCGCGCTTGAGCGCGAAGTAGATGCGGACCCGGACCGCGCTGTCGGTGGGATCGTCGACGGCGAGGTCGGTGAGCCAGTAGCGGGCGGCATAGCGGCCGTAGCTCTCGTGGAGGTCGATGAGAATGCAGTTGGGGGGCGGGTCCGCAGCGACGTTGACGATGGGGGCGGCGAGGAGGGTCTCGCTGACCGCTCCGATGACGTCGCTGGGGGAATAGCGGAAGTCCACGTTGAAGTAGACCCAGCGGCGCCATTGCCGGGGCCGGCCTTGGCGGCGGCCCAGGACCATGAACTGGTTTTTCACCAGGGTGCCGTTGGGAATGATGAGGGTCTCCCAATTCCGGGTCTCCACGCTGGTGTAGCGCCAGCGCGTCTCCTTCACGAGCCCGGACAGGTCCCCCACCTTCAGCCAATCCCCCACCTGGACCGACTGGTCCATCTGCAGGAAGAGGCCGGCCATCACGTTGCCGAGCGTGTCTTGGAGGGACAGACCAACAACGGCGGTGATCACGGTGGAGGTGGCGATGAGGCCAGAGAGGTTGAGCCCGGCCCGGGAGCCGAGGACGAATACCATGACCACGGAAGCGGCGGCCACCAACACGTCGCGCAGGATTCGCGGGCTGCGCAGGCCCGCGCGCGGGAGCGCCACCGCAAAGACGAAACAGGCCGTGACCTCGATGACGGCCAGGATTTCGAACATGAGGAGGGGGAGGCGGACGTCGGAGTAGGACGAGAGCTCGTAGGCACGCAGGGTCCCCGCGGCCGGCAGCAGGAGCAGGTGCAAGCCTAGGAACCACAGGGCGACTCTGAGCCGGGCGCCCTCCTCGGGGGCCGCCGCGCGGACGATGACACCCAGGAATATCAACCCCCCCACCAGGAGGAGGGTCTGGTCGTCGCGGGCCTCGGCGAGGGTGGCTTGCCAGGGAGTCACGCGCCTAAGTTATCAAAAGGCACGCTGGCCCGCAGGCCCAGGCCCAGGGGGTTGCCCGGGGACGCGTGAGGGCACCGGTGATCCGAAGGGCCCTGCCCGCCGGCAGGCGACGGACGGCGTCCGGTCGATTCCCCGGCTTTTGGCCGCGGGAACGCGGGCTCGGTGACTTGCGCCCCGCTCGGAGGCAACCTTTTTTTCACAACCGATCCACAGGCGATCCACAGCTTTTCCGCGAAAGGCCTACAATCGAGCCATGAGCGAGAGCGCGGGTGCTCTGTCATGCCCCCACTGCGGCGCCCCCGCGGCCCCGGAGGCGCCCTCCTGCCCCTACTGCCGCACGCCCCTCGCCCTCGTCGCCTGCCCGTCTTGCTTCTCCCGGATCTTCCAAGGGGCCCGTCACTGCGCGTACTGCGGGGCGGAGGCTGTGCGGGAGGAGGCCCGTCCGCAACCGCCCCGGCCTTGTCCGGAGTGCGGGACCGTCATGAGCCCCGCCGTCGTGGGCTCGGTGACGCTCGACGAGTGCACGCGCTGCGGCGGGGTCTGGGTCGACCCCGCTTCCTTCGAGCGGATCTGCGCGGAGCGGGAGGAACAGGCGGTGGTCCTGACCACGGCCTTCCCCAGCCCCGCTCCCAAGCCCTCCGGCAGCCCGGTAGGGCCCTTGCGCTACTGGCCCTGCCCGGAGTGCCGCCGCCTGATGAACCGGCAGAACTTCGCGCACGTCTCCGGCATCATGGTCGATGTCTGCAAGGGACACGGGGTCTGGTTCAGCCACGGCGAGCTGCGGCAAATCGTGGAGTTCATCCGGGCGGGCGGCCTCGAGCGCGCGCGCCAGCGGGAGAAGACCGACCTGGAAGATGAGCGTCGCCGCCTCCGGAGCGAGGAAGTCGCCCTGGGCGTGCAGCAGCGCGGCGCCAGCGGCGCGCGGATCGAGGGGAACCTCCAGCCCATCGACTACGGGATGCTGCTCTCCGCGGCCCGCGACCTCCTGAAGGGCCTCTTCCGCTAGCACGATCAAAGGCCGAGTGCACCCCATCGGGTGACCCGCCGGTGGGGCCCGGCCTCCCCACCGCGTGAGCCGCCCCGCCAACCGTGCTAACCTCTGCCCCCCGCCCCTTGGCGGCCGTTTGGTGGCGGGAACCAGAATGGCAGCCTTGCCCAACTCAACAAGAGCGGTGACGCCTCCGGCGGGCGTCCCCGATACGTATCCTTCACGCTCGTGGAGGACCTGGCTCTTCGGGCGGCCTCTCTCCACCGCGGATGCTCCCCACCAGGCCATCGGCAAGACGGTGGGCCTGGCCGTGTTCGCCTCGGACGCTCTCTCCTCGACCGCCTACGCCACCCAGGAAATCCTGATCATCCTGGCCTTCGCGGGAGCGGGTGCCTTCGCCTACGCATTCCCCATCTCCCTCGCCATCGTGGGCCTGCTCATCATCGTGACCCTCTCCTACGAACAGACAATTCACGCCTACCCCGGAGGGGGCGGGGCCTACATCGTGGCCCGGGACAACCTGGGGGAGCTTCCCGCGCAGACGGCGGGGGCGGCGCTCCTCACCGACTACATCCTGACCGTTTCCGTCTCGGTCTCCTCGGGGGTGGCCCAGCTCACCTCCGCGTTCCCCGGGCTTTTCGATCACCGGGTCTCGATTTCCGTCTTCCTGGTCCTGGTGGTGATGCTCGTGAACCTGCGAGGGGTGAAGGAGTCCGGAGCCATCTTCGCGGTGCCAACCTACTTCTTCGTGGTCATGATGTTCCTGACCGTAGGGGTGGCGTTCTTCCGCTACCTCATGGGGACCCTGGGCACGGTGACGGCCCCCCCGCTCATGCCCGTGGTCGCGCAGCTGAAGCCGGTCACGCTCTTCCTGCTCCTCCACGCCTTCTCGAGCGGCACCACCGCCTTGACCGGGGTGGAGGCGGTGTCGAACGGCATCACCGCCTTCAAGGAGCCCCGCAGCCGCAACGCCGGCATCACCCTGATCTGGATGTCGGCCATCCTGGGCACCCTCTTCCTGGGCATCACCTACCTGTCCGGCCGCATCGGGGCCGTCCCCTCCGAGGAGGAGACGGTCATCTCCCAGCTCGCCCGCACCGCCTTCGAGGGTCGGGGACTTCTATACCTCGGCACCATCGTGGCCACGACCTTGATCCTGATCATGGCCGCCAACACCGCCTACGCCGACTTCCCGCGGCTCTCCGCCCTGCACGCCGCGGACGGCTTCCTGCCCCGCCAGCTGACCTATCGCGGGAGTCGGCTCGTTCTCTCCCGCGGGATCGTCGCCCTGGCCGTGATCGCCAGCCTCCTCATCATCGTCTTCCAGGCCAGCGTGACTGCCCTCATCCCCCTCTACGCGATCGGGGTCTTCCTTTCTTTCACGCTCTCCCAGCTCGGTATGACGCGCCGCTGGTGGAAGGTGGGCCATCTGGCCCCCGGCCAAGAGGTCAAGGAGCGCGGCTCGGTGCTCTGTTACGAGAAGGGTTGGGCGCTCAAGATGGTGATCAACGGCTTGGGCGCGTTCAGCTCGGCGGTGGTGATGCTGGTCTTCGCGGTCACGAAGTTCCGGGACGGAGCGTGGTTTGTGATCCTGCTCATCCCCACTCTGGTGGCGTTCTTCTTCGCCATCCACCGGCACTACCGCGACATGGCGGTGCGCCTGTCCCTGGAGCACTACGGCGCTCCCCCCCGGGTTTCGCGGCATCGGGTGATTCTGCCCATCAGCAGCGTCCACCGGGGTACCGTGGCCGCTCTGCGCTACGCGCGCTCGCTCTCCGACGACGTCACCGCCGTCCACGTCAGCATGTCGACGGAGGAGGCAGAGGCGGTCCGGCGCAAGTGGGGCCTCTGGGGGAGCGGGGTGCGGCTCGTGATCCTGGAGTCGCCCTACCGACAGCTCTTGGAGCCGGTGCTGGACTACATCCGCCGCATCGCCGACCAAAGGCAGCCGAACGAGATCATCACCATTGTGGTGCCGCAGTTCGTTCCTTGGAGGTCCTGGCACAACCTTCTGCACGCCCAGACCGCGGTGTTGCTGCGCCTGGCCTTGCTCTTCCGGCCGGGCATCGTCATCACCAACGTGCCTTACCAATGCAGCCTGGAGTCGATGGCGGGGGAGAAGGCTTAGGCATGTTCATCATCATCGTGGGTTGCGGACGGGTGGGCTCGGAGCTTGCCTACCGCCTCTACGACCGCGGCCACCAGGTGGCGGTGATCGACCAGGTCGGCACCTCCTTCGCCCACCTCGACCCCCGCTACCGCGGACGCACGCTGGCGGGGGAGGTGCTCTCCGAGGATGTGCTGCGCCGCGCGGGCATCGAGCAGGCCGACGGGCTGGCCGCGGTCACCAACTCCGACTCCGTCAACGCCGTGGTCGGGCACGTGGCGCGGGCCATCTACCACGTCCCCCAGGTGGTGGTGCGCAACTATGACCCCCGCTGGCGCCCGCTGCACGAGGCTTTCGGCCTGCAGCTGGTGAGCTCCACCGCCTGGGGAGCGCAGCGCATCGAGGAGCTCCTTTACCAGCACCACGGTCGCAGCGTCTTCTCCGCCGGCAACGGGGAGGTCGAGGTCTACGAGCTGGCGGTGCCGGAGGCCTGGGGGGGGCGCACCCTCGGGGAGATGCTGGCCCCGGGGGCCTGCCTGCCGGTGGCGCTGACCCGCGCGGGCAAGGCCGTCCTGCCTTCCGCGGGGACGCCTCTCGAGGCCGGAGACGTGGTCCACGTGAGCGCGACCCTGGAGGGGATCGAGGCCTTGCGACGCCTCCTGCCCGCTCCCCGGGAGGCCTGAGATGTTTGTCA
Organism: Vicinamibacteria bacterium; assembly: GCA_035570235.1. Lineage (NCBI taxonomy): Bacteria > Pseudomonadati > Acidobacteriota > Vicinamibacteria > Vicinamibacteria bacterium. The sequence continues at coordinate 5,713 of DATMML010000049.1, forward strand.
TCATTGCTGGGGGGGGGAGGACGGGCGCGCAACTGGCCACGTTCCTGGTGGCCCAGGAGCACCAGGTGCACCTCATCGAGCACCGGCGCGAGGTCCTGGCCCACATCCACCGCGAGCTCCCCACCGAGGTGATCTACGAAGGCAACGCCACCGATGCCCAGACCCTGGAGCTGGCGGGGGTGGAGCGGGCCCAGGTCCTCACCGCCTGCATGGCCGGGGACGCCGACAACCTCGCCCTCTGCTTCCTGGCCCGCACCCGCTACAAGGTTCCCCGCACCATCGCCTGCATCAACAATCCCCGCAACGCCTGGCTCTTCGACAAGAACTTCCACGTCGACGTCGCCTTGAACCAGGCCGACATCCTGGCCAGCCTCATCGAGCAGGAGATGTCGCTCGGGGACATGATGACCCTGCTCAAGCTGCGGCGCGGCCGGTACTCCCTGGTGGGCGAGAAGATCCCTCCCGGCGCGCGCGCGGTCGGCGTGGCTATCAAGGACCTCCCCCTGCCCCCCAACTCCGTGATCGCCGCCATCATCCGCCACGGCGAGATCGTGATCCCCCGCGGTCCGCTGCAGTTCGAGATCGAGGACGAGGTGCTGGCCATCACCGACGCCGACGGAGCGGACGAGCTGGCCACCCTCTTCGGGCGCCCTCAGGTCACCCCCCGCTCGGGCTGACCGGGCGTCCCGGCCGAGAACAAAATAAGGAGGAGTCTATGAGGCGATCCGCCCTTCGCTCGTGCCTGGCCCTTGGCGTCCTGGGCCTGGCCTCCGCCGCGGTCGGGGAGGCACCCCCCACGACCCCCGCGACCTATCCCCTCCAGGAGGGGTTCGTGGACGCCCACGGCGTGCTCGTCTACTACAAGACCCTGGGCCGGGGCCGACCCTTGCTCATCCTCCACGGCGGTCCGGGGGCGTCTCACGACTACTTCCTCCCCCACCTTCTGCCCCTGGCCCGGCACCACCGGCTCGTCTTCGTCGACGAGCGCGGCTCCGGTCGGTCGGAGCGGCTCGAGAACCCCCAGACCTACACCGTCGAGAACATGGTCGAGGACACGGAGGCTGTGCGCCAGGCTCTGGGCCTGGAGCGAGTGGCCCTCCTCGGCCATTCCTACGGCGGCATCCTGGCCCAGGCCTACGCCTTCAAGTACCAGGCCCACCTCACCCACCTCCTGCTCTGTAGCACGTTCCACAGCACGCAGGAGATGAACCAGGTCTTCGTCCGGATGAAGCAACAAATGGCCCCCGAGCTGCGGGAGAGGATCGAGGGCCTGGAGAAGCGGGGCCTCTTCGGGCAGGGCAAGCCGTACGAGCAGAGGCGCTACCCCAACGACTACATGGTGGCGGCTTGGGGCGAGGGCTACTTCCCGTACGTCTATCGGGGCCGCCCCGACGCCAATTACGACCCCCTCGACAGCGGCCGCATGTCCTGGGACCTCTACCGAGAGATGTGGGGCACGAACGGGGAGTTTGTGATCGACGGAAACCTGAGATCCGTGGAGTACGCGGACCGCCTGGGCACGATCAAGGTCCCCACCTTGATCACGGTGGGCGACCACGACGAATGCGATCCGGCCCTCGCGCGGGCCATGCACGAGCGGATCGCGGGCTCCAAGCTCGTCGTCCTCCCCGCGAGCGGACACATGACCTTTGTCGACCAGCCGGCGCTCTTCGTGCAGGCGGTGGAGGAGTTCCTGCAGGGAGGGAAGTAGGCGGCTCCCCGTCTCTTCCCCCGAGGAGCGGTCCCAACCCTTCCTTCCCGGCGCCCCCTTCGCGAACCCGGGGGCTGCTAAGTCGCCCGGTAGATGGAGCGGCCCTCCCGGAACGTCGCCCGGACCCGGAGGGCGTCGTCGAGGAGTACGAGGTCGGCGTCCAACCCGACCGCCAGACGCCCCTTGGACCGGAGCCCGAGCAGCCGGGCCGGAACCTCGCTGGCCATGCGGCAGGCCTCCCCCACGCCGGTCTCCGCCCAGGCCACGACGTTGCGGACGGCTTGATCGAGCAAGAGCACCGAACCCGCCAGCGTTCCATCGGGGAGCCGGGCCTGGCCATCCTCCACCAGGATCTCCAGGCCCCCGAGTTGGTATCGGCCGGGCTCCATCCCTGCCCCCGCGATGGCGTCGCTGACGAGGGCGACCTTGTCCGGCCCTTTCGCGCGCACGGCCAAGCGAAGGCTGGCGGGATGAGAGTGAACGCCGTCCGCGATCAAGCCCACCGTCACCCGCTCGTCGACCAGCGCCGCCCCCACCGCCCCCGGAGCCCGGGGCCGGAAGCCCGACATCGCGTTGTAGACGTGGGTGACCATGGTCGCGCCGGCATCGATCCCCCGTCGGAACTCCTCGTAGGAGGCATCCGTGTGCCCCAGGCTGACCACCACGTTTTCCTGGCGCAGCCTCTGGATGTGTCCGAGGGCTCCCTCCACCTCGGGGGCGAGGGTTACCAGGCGCAGGGCGTCGTGTTCCAGGAACGGGTCCCAGACATCCGGAGACGCGCTCTCGATCGCGCTCGCCCGGTGCGCGCCCGCGCGACGCAGGGACAGGAACGGCCCTTCCAGGTGGAGGCCCAGCGGGAGGGCCCCGACTGCGTCCCGGCTGGCCAGGAAGGCCTGGCAGGCGCGCGGGTAGACCTCGGCCGCCGAGCTCACGAGGGTGGGAAGGAAGGCGGTCACCCCCCTAGCGGGGAGCCGGGCCGCGAGGCGGTGGATGGAGTCGGCGCGCTCACCCACCTCCACCCCGAACCCACCGTTCACCTGCAGGTCGATGAAACCCGGGGAGACGATGGCGGCCTCGTGGACGGTCGGGGGCAGAGCGGCCGGGGCGGGCTCGAGAACCACCTCCGCGATGCGGCCCGCCTGCACGATCACCGCCCCCGGGACGAGACCACGGTCCAGAACCAGCCGACCCCGCACCGCGAAAAGAGCGGCCTCGGGGTCCGGGGGGCGTGCGCTGCTCGTGGTCATGGTCCATCCGGACGCTATCACCTCGCCTGGAGAGGCTCAAGCAAACCGCCGAGCGCTCTTATGATCTTCGCGGGCGTGTCCTTGACTTGCGGGGGGAGACGGGGGAGCTTATGCCCGAACCGCGTCGTGACCCAGGGGGAGGTCCTATGCCATCTCGGCGGACATTGCTCAGCGCCGTCCTCAGTCTCGCGGCGATCGCCGTCCCCTCCCCCGGCCCCGCCCAGCCCCTCGCTCCGGGAAGCCACGACCTGATGCCGGCTCCGGAGAAGCTCGAGTGGCAGACCGGGCAGCTGGTCCTGGACGCCCGCTTCAGCATCGCCTCCGTGGGCGCCTCCGAGCCACGCCTGGAGGCGGCGCGGAAGCGCCTGCGGGCCCGGCTGGAGGCCGCGACCGGCTTGCGCCTGGCCGGAGCCGACAAAGGGGGGAAGAACTCGACCCTGCTTCTCGAGGCCGCGGCCCCCGGCCTGCCCGTGCAGGACCTGACGGAGGACGAGTCCTACGAGCTCGCGGTGACGCCACGCCAGGCCCGACTCACCGCCCCCAACCCCCTCGGCATCCTGCGCGGCCTGGAGACCTTCCTGCAGCTCATCCGCCCCGAGGGGAGCCGTCACGTGGTTCCCGCGGTCCGGATCCGGGACCGCCCCCGCTTCCCCTGGCGCGGCCTCCTCATCGATCCTTGCCGGCGCTGGCAGCCCCTGGACGTGATCAAGCGCAACCTGGACGCGATGGCGGCGGTGAAGCTCAACGTCCTTCACTGGCACCTGAGCGAGGACCAGGGCTTCCGCATCGAGAGCCTGGTCTTCCCGAAGCTCCACGAGAAGGGCTCCGACGGCCTCTACTACACCCAGCAACAGGTCCGGGACGTCCTCGCTTACGCCCGCGACCGGGGCATCCGGGTCGTGGTCGAGTTCGACGTACCCGGTCATTCGACGAGCTGGCTCGTGGGCTATCCGGAGCTGGGCAGCGCCCCCGGGCCCTTCTCCCTCGCGCGCACCTGGGGGGTCTTCGACGACGTCCTGGACCCGACCCGTGACGAGGTCTACGCCTTCCTGGACCGCTTCCTGGCCGAGATGGCGGGGCTCTTCCCAGACGCCTATCTCCACATCGGGGGTGACGAGGTCACCCCGCGTCAGTGGAACGAGAACCCGGGCGTGCTCGATTTCCTGTACCGGCGGAAGATCGACGACGCCCCCCAGCTCCAAGCCCACTTCAACCGCCGCATCAACGAGATCCTGGCCCGGCACGGGAAGCGGATGGTGGGATGGGACGAGATCCTGCGGCCGGAGCTGCCGAAGAGCATCGTGGTGCAGTCCTGGCGCGGCGCCCAGGCCCTGGTCGAGGCCGCCCGGCTCGGCTACGACGGGATCCTGTCGAGCGGCTACTACCTCGATCACCTGCAGCCCGCCTCCTTGCACTACCTGAACGATCCCCTGCCCCCGGGGAGCCCCCCCTCCGCGGAAGCACGCCCCCACATCCTGGGGGGCGAGGCCTGCATGTGGGGCGAGTTCGTGAGTCCGGAGACCATCGACTCTCGCCTGTGGCCGCGGACGGCGGCGATCGCGGAGCGGCTGTGGTCACCCTCCGACGTGCGCGATGTCGAGGACATGTACCGCCGGCTGGAGATCCAGAGCGTCCGGCTCGAGGCCACCGGGGTGAAGCACCGCTCCAACTACGAGCCGATGCTGAGAGGGCTGGTGGCGGACCACCCGATCGAGCCCTTGCGCCTCCTGGCCGACCTGGTGGAGCCGGTGAGGGGCTACGCCCGCGGTCAGCTGCGGACCTACACGAGCGCGACGCCCCTCGACCGCCTGGTGGACGCCGCGCGCCCGGAGAGCATGGCTGCCCGTCGCCTGCGCAAGGAGGTGGATGCCTTTCTTCGCACGCCTCCTCCGGCCCGCGACGACCGGCCGTTGCGCGCGACCTTCTCGACCTGGCGCAACAACCACCCGATTCTGGAGCCCCTCCTCTCCGGCCGGGGGGCGGAGGTCCGGCCCTTGTCCCGAGACCTGGCCGCTCTGGGCGAGGTCGGAGAGCAAGCCCTGGAGGCCATCCGCGCCGGTCGGCAAGCCCCGGAGAGCTGGCTGGCGGAGGCCCAGCGGGTCGCGGATCGGAGCCAGAAACCTCGCGCCGAGGTCGAGCTGGCGGTGGTGCCGGCGGTGAGGAAGCTGGCCCTGGCCGCCGGTCAGCTCGACGAGCTCAAGACGCTCTCCCTGGAGGAATGGAACCAGAAGCTGGACACCCGATTGAAGCCCGCCTCCGGGCCAGGGTCCGACCACTGACCGCCGCCGCTCCCGCCGCTCCGGAACCGGCCGCGCCTCATCCCCGCGGCGGCGCGGGCGTTTTCAAGAGGCGGCGCGCGACGGCGACCGCTCCCAGGCAGGGATCCCCGACGTAAGTCACGGCCCCGATCGGGCTGCGGACCGCGGCCAGCACCGCCTGCCGCATGTCCCCTCGGAGGAGGTTGCCGGCGAGGGCCACCGGGGGCTGGTCGAGCCGGAGCCGTCGGATCACGGTGTCCAGCTGCAGAGCGAGCTCGCGCGCAGCCTCCTCGACGATCGCGCGAGCGGCGGCGTCTCCGTTCCCGCCCAGCTCCACCACCACGGGGGCGAGATCGGCCAGCTCGGCGGAGGTCCGCCCGGGCGCGTAGATGTGGCGGATCAAATCCCCGGCGTCGGTCAAGGAGTAGTGGCGCAGCACCGTCTGCAGCAGCGCCGGGGCCTCCGCCCTTCCGTCCGCGGTCTGGGTGGCAAGACGCAAGGCCCGGAGTGCTATTTGATAGCCGCTTCCCTCGTCGCCGAGGAGCGGCCCCCATCCCCCGACGCGCGCGGTTCGTCCATCCGCCGACCGACCCAGGCAGACGGAGCCGGTGCCGCTGATGAGCGCCGCCCCCCAGCCCTCGGGGGTGCCGCCGGCCACGATCAGCTCGGAATCGTTGACCACCACGAAGCGCGGCGCGATGCCTTGATCCTTCACCCAGCGGGAAACCTGGGCCTCGTCCTCGGGGCCGTCGACGCCCGCCAGCCCGAAGCAAGCGGCGGCGATGCCTGCCGTCCGCCAGGGCGCCCCCTGGCCGGCGGCTCCCGCCCCCAGCGCGTTCAGGAGAGCGCCTTCGATGGCCGCGGTGAGGGCCTTGCCCAGGGACTCGACCCCCACCTGATGGAGGTTGCTGGGGGGCCCGAACCCCCGGGCCAGCACACGACCCTCCAGGTCGGTGACCACGGCCTGCGTCCTCGGCCCCGCCCCGTTGACGGCGAGGAGGAGCTCCTGCCCCTTCATCGCGTCCGCGTCACCTTGGACAGGCCCCTCGGCGCGTCGGGGTGCATGCCGCGGGCGAGGCTCAAGCCGAGGGCCCAGATCTGCCCCGGCACGACCGCCACCAGTGGGGAGAGCCACTCCGGGATGTCGGGGGGCAGCGGCATTCCGATCTCCGCCGCCTCCAGGAGCGACCGCCGATCCGAGATCGCGAGAAGGCGCGCGCCTCTCTCCTTCGCCAGGCCCACCACGCCTTCCAGCTCCTCGAAAGTGCGCGTCCCCGGAGCCACGACCATGACGGGAAGGCTCTGGTCCAGGATCGCCATCGGCCCGTGGAGAAAATCGGCGGACGAATAACCGTCGGCCATGATGGCGCTCGTCTCCTTGATCTTGAGCGCGATCTCGAGGGCGGTGGAGAGGTTGTAGCCGCGGCCCACGACCACGAGGCGGGTCTGTTCGCGGAAGCGGGCGGCGAGGGGGATGAAGGGGAGGCCGAGATCAATCGACCGCGCCACGAGCTCGGGGATCTTGCCCAGCTCCTCCCAAGCGGTCTCCTCCGCACGCAGGGCCGCGCTGACCATGGCCAGGGCCATCAGCTGCGCGGTGTAGGTCTTGGTCGCCGCCACCGCCTCCTCTTTCCCGGCCAGGAGGGGGAGAACGAGCTCCGCGGCGGAGGCGAGGGGGGAGCGCACGTCGTTGGTGATGGCCAGGGTGACCGCTCCCTGGCCGCGGGCGGCACGGACCACTTCCACGATGTCGGGAGACTGCCCCGACTGGCTGATGCCGATCACGAACGCGCCCGCGAGGGAGGGGGTGGCGTCGTAGTGGGTGAAGAGCGAAGGGGTGGCGAGGGCCGCCACCAGCCGATTCTGGATGCCGAGAAGGTATTGCCCATAGTGGGCCGCGTTGTCGGAGGTGCCCCGCGCGGCCAGGACCGCGAAGCGGGGGGCGTAGCCGCGGACCTTGGCGGCGATGGCCTCCGCGCCCTCCCGACCCTCGCTGAGGAGCCGTCCCAGCACGACCGGCTGCTCGCGGACCTCCGCCTCGAAGCGGGTGGTCATGCCCGGGCCCGTCCCCTTAGGTCCCCGGGGCCCGCGTGGACCAAGACCCGTGGGGGGAGAAGTACCGGCGGGGGTGGGTCATCTTCGGCGCGGGGGGGGAACGGCTCCCAGGGGAAACGCGCAACGACCAGGACAGCACCATCAACCTCCCGCGCGGACCGGCCACGGCCGCGGGAGGAGGCGCATCCCCGCCCCGACGGGGCAGTCCACACGGGAATCACCGAACAACGGTAGCGGCGCCCGTACAAAAGTCAAGGCAGCGGGCGAGCGGCGCGCGGGGCGTCAGCGGGCTCGCGGGAGGCGGCGGGGAGCCACGCCCGCTCGGGATGGCGTGTGTTAGCATCCCCAGCGTTCCGTCCGGGCTCCGTGGCCGGGGAGGCTGGCAAATGAAGCTGACTTGGTGGGATTGGCTCGCCATCGCGGTCTACTTCCTGGCCAACATTCTGATCGGCCTCTACTACCGAAAGCGGGCCACCCGCTCCACGGAGGACTTCTTCGTGGGCGGCCGCAAGGTGAGCTGGTGGCTGGCCGGTACATCGATGGTGGCCACCACCTTCGCCGCGGACACTCCCCTCGCCGTGACCGGGTTCGTGGCCAAGAACGGCATCGCCGGCAACTGGATCTGGTGGAGCATGCTCATGAGCGGCATGCTCACCGTCTTCTTCTTCGCCCGCCTCTGGCGACGGGCCGGCGTTCTCACCGACGTGGAGTTTGCGGAGATCCGCTATAGCGGCAAGCCAGCCGCGTTTCTGCGCGGCTTCCGCTCGCTCTATCTCGGCCTCCCCATCAACTGCATCATCCTGGGCTGGGTGAACCTGGCCATGGTGAAGATCCTCATTATCATCTTCGGGATCGCCAAGATCGAGGCCTTGATGCTGGTGTTCGGCATCATGCTCGTCACCTCCATGATCTCGACCCTCTCGGGGCTCTGGGGCGTCCTGGTGATGGATCTCTTCCAGTTCGTGCTGAAGATGGGCATGGTCATCATCCTCGCCGTCTACGCGGTGGCGGCGGTGGGCGGCATGGCCGTGCTCAAGGAGAAGCTGCACGCCCTGGACGTGGCGCGGGCAGCCAGCGGCGGGGGCCAGGGCTCAATCCTTTCCTTCACCCCCGACCTGGGCTCGGCCTGGATGCCGATGATCACCTTCTTCGTCTACATCGCCGTCAATTGGTGGGCGGCCTGGTACCCCGGGGCGGAGCCGGGAGGCGGGGGCTACATCGCCCAGCGCATCTTCTGCGCCAAGGACGAGAAGCACTCGCTCCTGGCCACCCTCTGGTTCAACGTGGCCCACTACGCGATCCGCCCCTGGCCGTGGGTCCTGACCGCGCTCTGCTCGCTGGTCCTCTACCCCGACCTGGTCGACAAGGAGTCCGGCTTCATCAAGACCATCGTCGACCCCCAGGTGTTCCCCGTCGCCCTGCGCGGGATCATGATCGCGGCCTTCGCGGCCGCCTACATGTCCACGGTGGGGACCCAGCTCAACTGGGGCGCCTCCTACCTGGTCAACGATTTCTACCGGCGGTTCCTGGTGAAGGCCGGCAACGAAAAGCACTACGTCAGGGTGTCCCAGATGGCCACCGTCCTGATCATGCTCGCTTCCTGCGTGGTCACCTACTACCAGGACTCAATCGCGGGCGCCTGGCGGCTCCTCATCGCCCTGGGGGCGGGAACGGGGAGCGTCTTCATCCTGCGCTGGTTCTGGTGGCGCATCAACGCTTGGAGCGAGGTCTCGGCCATGGCCGCCTCCTTCGTGGTCTCGCTGCTGCTGACCTTCGGCTACAACCTGAGGGACGACGAGCCCGCGGAGTTCGCCTGGAAGCTGATCATCACCGTGGCCTGCTCCACGATTACCTGGCTGGCGGTGACATTCCTGACCGCGCCTGAGAGCAAGGAGACCCTCCTCGCGTTCTATCGTCGGGTCCGGCCCAGCGCTTCGCTCTGGGGCCCCATCGCCCGCGAGGCCACGGACGTGGTGCCCGTCCACGACGGCCTCCACAACCTCCTGGACTGGCTGGCCGGGTGCGTCTTCGTCTATATGACCCTGTTCGGGGTGGGCAAGATCATCTTCGGCGCCACCCTCGAGGGGGTCGCCTTCCTGCTCGTGGCCGCCGCCGGCGCCGCCACCATCTACTGGGACCTCAACCGGCGCGGCTGGAAGACGGTACTCGAGTAGCCGAGCCCCCGACGGCGCGCCTTAGTACGTGGCGCGGGAGACGTTCCAGGCGTCCACCTCGACCACGGGGCGGGCCGCGCCCGGACGGAGGGGGTAGGAGACGCGAAGGTCCCTCTTTTCCCCCGGCAGCAGGGCAAGGTAGTTGTCCTCCCACCACACGGGCAGGATCTCCCGTTCCCCCGCTCTCTCGCTGAGCTTCAAGTGAACCTGGAAGGCCAGCGACGGGCCCGTGTTCTCGATGCGGACGCGGGCCAGGCCCTCCGGGCCGGCCTCCTCGAACCGCGCGCTCAGGGCAAGCGTGGTCGGGGGGAGCGCGGCCAGAGCGGTGAGGTCGGCGTGGGTTTTCACGGGCGTGTGATACCAGTCTGATTTCTCCCAGGCGAGCCCGTCTTCCCGGGTCGAGAGCCAGTAGAAGTTGGAGCTGACCGATCGCCCCCCGGAGTCCAGGAGGCCGAGCTGGAGAAAGTACGTCGGGGTCAGATCCGGGAGCGCGGGCAGCACCAAGGCGCGGACCATACCGTCGGGAGGGACGTCGAGGGCGGCCTCGCGCGAGAGCTTCACACCGAGGGCTGAATCGAAGACCTTGACCGTCACCTTCAGACCGGCCTTGGGCTCGGTCCCGTCGTTGACCACGACCACGGACCGATCGTCGTAAGAGTACTGGACGTGTAGAGGCTCGCACGCCTTCTTGGTTCCGTAGTATCCGCCTCCCGGACGAAGGGAGTAGTCGTAGAGGTGCCAGATCAGCGAGGGCCAGGCGTTGTTGAGCATCCACTGGACCACTCCCGTGGAGCTGTATTTGTTGCGGCCGAATGCCTCAAACATCGCCCGCTCCCCCTCGTAGGCGAGGGCCTGGGCCTTGCGCGCGTAGTCCTCGACACCAGTTGCCTTGCCGTAGCGGGCCTCCAGAGCCTCCGTGAAGCGCGTCAGTTCCTTGAACTGGCCCCCGCCGGCGTGGAAGTTCCACTCGGCGTCGATGGGCCAGAGATGATCGGCGGGGAGCATCTCCTTCAGGCTCTCCAGGGGCGGGACCGCCGCCCCCGGGCTCGTCTCGGTGTTGAAGCCCGAGAATCCGCCCGGGCTCTCCGCCGCCAGCCAGTAGGCCGGCGGCACGTAGTCGTAGGGACCGCTCATCTTGACCCCGGTGGGACCGCTCAAGAGTGTCGGCTTCTTGGTGGCCGAGGACAGGATCGGCTTGGGCCAGCCCAGCGTGGCCAGGATATCGAGGTACGTCCGCTCGATCTCGGGCGGGGGAGGGTTGTCGCTGCCGTTCAGCCAGACGAGGAGGCTCGGATGGTTCCGCAAGCGGCGGATCTGATCGGTGAGCGACGACGCCGCCACCCGCCGGTTCTCCGGGCTCCATTTGTCCCACTGCTCCCAGTGGTCGCAGCAGCACCAGCCCGCCATGACCAGGATCCCGTTGCGGTCGGCGAGGTCGAAAAGGGCGTCGTTGTCTAGCTTGCCCTCGAGGCGGATGGTGTTGAGGCCCATCTCCCTCACGTAGCGCAGCTCGGCCTCCCAACGGGAAGGCGATGGGCGCAGCATCATGTCAGGGGCCCATCCCCCCCCGCGGATGAGGAGGGGCCTTCCGTTGACCTTGAAAAGGCGGTGGCCGCCCTCCGTCAGCTCGGACGAGATCTGCTGCATGCCGAAGCGGACCTCCTGTCGGTCGGAGATGGCCCCGCCCGCCTCGACCTCGAGGGCGAGGGTGTAGAGGTTCGGAGATCCCAGGCGGTACGGCCACCACATCCGCGGGTGGGCGACGCTCAGGGAGGGCACCTGCTCGGGCGTGACGCGAACGCTCGTGCTCTCCCGCGGGCCCAGGGCCACTGGCTGCGAGAAGTGAATGGACTCGATCTGACCCCGCACCGTCCCCCGCACCGGCTGGTCGGTGGTGTTCCGCACCTCGGCCGTCACCGTGAGGTGGGCCGTCTCCAAGGAGGGAAGGTCGAAGCGGGTGACGACCTGCGGGTGGCGCAGGGCGAGCGGACCGCTGTCGGTCAAATAGACATCGCCCCAGAGTCCCATGTCCTTGTCGGGAGGGGCAGGGTTCCAATCCACCCAGGTGATGCCCAGGTCGTGGGGTTCGGGGGCGAAGACCTCGACCGCCAGGGCGCTCAGGGGTTTGGCGAAGCGGGTCACGTCGAACTCGTAGTGGCGGAACGGTCCCGCGACCTCATCGGCGCCCGCCACGAGCTGGCCGTTCATCCACACGTTCGCGCGGTAGTTGATCCCGTCGAAATGCAGCCAGAGGGCGCGGCCCGCCAGGGCGCCGGGAACCTCAAACTCCGTGCGGTACCACCAGGCGGCCCGAAACGGGCTGTCCACCGGCATCGGGAGATTGGAGAAGTTCTGCCCGATCGGATACCCCGCGCCGGGAATGGACCTCAGGTTGGATCCGAAATAGGGGTCGGGGTACACCTTGTCCCCGACG
>DATMML010000050.1 GCA_035570235.1 Vicinamibacteria bacterium
TCCCAGGTGAAGATCTCGGAGGTCATGGTCTCCTTGTAGAGGGCCCGCATGTACTTCAGGGCCTCGATCGTCTCCTTCGAGTTGATGATCACGCGGCCGGCCTCGTCCTGCTCGGCCCCCCCGTAGGACCAGAGCAGGGCCCGCATCGCCATGTTGGTGTCGAGCTCCTGGGAGAGACCGATCCCCACCGGGTTGCCGAGGGTCTCCTTGATCTTCCTGCCCCCTACCCTCAGGTCCTCCCAGCTGTTGGGGCCATTGGGGTACCCGACCTGCGACCACAGGTCCTTGCGGTAGTTGCCCGGATCCGGGACGTAGGAGTCGGAGAAGGAAAAGTACTTCTTGGTCTTGGGGTTGTAGGTGGACTTGTGCCCGAGGGGGATGACCTTGCCGTGCTTCTTCTCGACCTGCTGATAGATCTCGGCGTGGTCGATGACCTGCTTCTCGTAGGCGGCGGGGGGGGAGAGGAACATGAACAGATCGTGCCCCTTCTGGGCCGAGACCTCGGCCGCCGCCCGGGCATTGATCTCGGCAATCGTGATGTGGTCGACCGTCACCTCGGTGTCGTGCTTCTGCCCCCATTCCTTTGTGAACACGCCATCGAACCACTTGTCGTAGGCGGGGACGAAGTGGCTCCACTGGAGGATCTTGAGGGTCTTGGCGGCGGCACTCGCCGGCCGGGAGAACAGGAAAGCAGGCCCCACGCCCGCGGCCAGGGCGCCCGCGCCCGTCAGCTTCACGAACTCTCTCCGCGAGATCCCCCGCTCACGCTTTCTCTTCATGACCTTGTCCCTCGCGTATGTGAGGCCTGCGATCGCCGGCCAACGCACGTCGTGGCCGACTCCGGAGACCGGCAAAAAGGAGTCTAGCGGCGCTCTCGCGTACCGCCAGCGAAGGTCGCAGGACCATGCCCCCGCGTTCGAAGCGGTGCGAGACGCTACAACGGCAGAGCCCCGCTGGTCAACGAGAAAAGCGGGCACGACGGGCGATCGCGCCCCCAAAAAGCCCTTGACAATCCAGAAATCCGCTGTCACGCTTCCGTCACGTTCGGGTTTGCTGTTCTCACCTAACAGAGAGGTCTCACCGATGCTCCTCCTCCAGGGGCCGGGCCTCGATGTGTCTGACTCCCTGCGGCCCTGCGCAGTTCGCGCCGGCTCTCCCAGGGTAGAGCCCCCGGTTCGAGGCTGTCGCATGCAGCCAGCCCCCCGAATGGACCACTTCCGACGATCCCGTTTGCCCAGGAAACTCGCCTAAGGAGGCTTGTCCCATGAGTCGGTTTCTGCGCCTTTTGCCCGCCGTTGCCCTGATTGTCGTGGGCCTGCCGTCGCGAAGCCAGGCCGCGGACACCGCATCCTCCCCGGCGGAGAGCCTCGACGCACCGGCTGCGCCCGCCGCTCCTGCTCAAAAGCCCGAAGAGCCCGCGAAGCCAGCGCCGCCCCCGCCTCCGGCCGTCATCCCCGCCGTCGCCCCGGTTCGGGTCCTCCCCATCGACCCCGCCAAGCACGAGGGCCTCATCCCTGACATCAAGATGGGCTCCGGAGCCAAGCTCAAGTTCTACGGCTACTTCAAGACGAGCGTAATTTACGACTCCTCCTCCCCCTACGGGAACGACTTCCCCCTGCCCTTCTTCCTGGCCGGCGGTGACGCCGGGCCGGACGGCGCTCCCGAGTTCCACGTGAAGGCCCGGAACTTCCGGATCGGAGCCAGCTTCGAGTGGCCGGACAAGTCCGACACCTTGACCCTGACCGGACGCGTGGAAGGGGACTTCGAAGGGGATTTCACGCGGGTCGCCAACCGCAATATCTCCTCCGTCCGCTCCAGCCAGTTCGGCATCCGCCTCGCCTGGGCGCGCCTCGACCGGAAGCTGGACGACAAGGTCACCTTCTTCGCTCTCTTCGGGCAGGACTGGACGCCCTTTGGCTCCTCGACCCTGCCCCCCCTCATCGAGGTGACCGGTCTCGGAGTGGGCTTCGGGTCGCTCTACGAGCGTGCGCCCCAGGCCCGCTTCGGTCTGAACATCAAGGCCAGCGACTCTGTGAGCATCGGGCCCGAGGTGGCGGTAGTGCTGCCCGCTTACGGCAACCTGCCCACCGACGTCGCGAATCAGCTCGCTTACGGCGAGCGCCAGGGAGCCGACTCCGAGCGGCCCGAGATCCAGGGCCGGCTCGTTTTCCAGTTCCCCCTCGACTCGGCGCCGGGGGTGGTCCCGGCTCAGATCATCGGCAGCTTCGTGACCGGCAAGCGGCGGGCCATCGTGCGCGCCGCGGATGTGCCGGCTGCCTTCAAGAGCGCTTTCCCGACCGGAGCCACGGTGGACAGCGACCGCAACGGCTGGACGGCGGAGGTTCAGCTCCCCACCCGGGCCCTGACCCTGTCCGGCAAGTATTACGACGGCAAGGACCTGCGCTTCTATTTCGCGGGGCAGCTCTTCTCGAACTTCAACGACACCACCGGACTCACCGGCACGGCCACCGGCCCCTCGCTCGACGGCTCCTCCACCGTGGTCTTTGGCCTCCGCAACGGTTCGCCGACAGTGGCCCCCCAGACCCCGATCCGGGCGAAGGGCGGCATGGCCTGTGTGGGCTTCCCTCTCTCCCGCATCTTCGGGGCCACCCCCGGGTCCCGGAGCGCGGGTTGGACGCTCAACCTGGGCTACGGCTACGACGAGGCCAACTCGGCTGACGTGCTCCGGGCCGGCGCCTCCAATCGGCAGAAGAGCAACGTCATCTACGGCAACCTGAACTGGAAGCTCAACTCGTTCCTCACCTTCGCCTACGAGCAGTCTCGCTACGAGACCCAAGCCATCGCCAACCCGGGTGCGAACCTGCCGATTTTCAAGGGGGTCCCCACCTCGAAGGCGGACGACAATCGTTCCGAGTTCGCTGCTATAGTCACGTTCTGAAGAAATTCCGAGCGTGGCTAGGGGTCAGCCCGAGGCTCGGGCTGACCCCGTAACCTAAGATCGGCAAGGGGGAGAAACTATGGACGGCACCGCTGCTGCCACTGCTGCGCCATCGAAGGACCTCGCGACGCCGAGGAGCGAAGAGAGGCGCGTCATCTTCGCGTCGTCCCTGGGAACGGTCTTCGAATGGTACGACTTCTACCTCTATGCGATCCTGGCCCCCTTCTTCGCGGGGCTGTTCTTCCCCCCCGGTAACCAGACGGCGGCCCTGCTCGGAGCTTTCGGCGCCTACGCCGCCGGTTTCCTGGTGCGGCCTTTCGGGGCCCTGATCTTCGGCCGGGTCGGGGACCTCGTGGGACGCAAGTACACCTTCCTGGTGACCATCGTGGTGATGGGGATCTCCACCGTCCTTGTGGGCTTCATGCCCAAGTACGCTACCCTGGGTTTCGCGGCCCCCATTATCCTGGTCGCGCTTCGGCTGGCCCAGGGCCTGGCCCTGGGCGGCGAGTACGGCGGCGCGGCCACCTATGTGGCGGAGCACTCCGCCGACAATCGCCGGGGGTACGCGACGAGCTGGATCCAGACCACGGCCACCCTGGGCATGTTCATGGCCCTCATCGTCATTGGCCTCTGTCGCTACTTCATGCCGACGGCGGACTTCGCGAATTGGGGCTGGCGCATCCCCTTCTGGTTCTCCATCCCGCTTCTGCTGATCTCGATCTATATCCGACTGAAGCTGAGCGAGTCACCGATCTTCCAGCGGATGAAGTCCCAGGGGAAGGGCTCGAAAGCGCCGCTCACGGATAGCTTCTTGAGATACCCCAACAATAAGTACGTGGCGCTGGCCCTCCTGGGCGCGACCGCCGGACAGGGTGTCGTGTGGTACACGGGCCAGTTCTACGCCCTCTTCTTCATCCAGATCTACCTCAAGCTCGATTTCATTCCCACCTACGAGCTCATCGGCCTCTCGTTGCTTTTGGGCACGCCCTTCTTCCTGGTCTTCGGCGCCCTTTCCGACCGCATCGGCCGCAAGAAGATCATCTTGGCCGGGTGCCTCATCGCGGCTGTGACCTACTTCCCCCTCTTTAAGGGCCTCACGCACTACATCAATCCCGCCCTCGAGCGGTACCAGGAGAGCACGCCGATCAGCGTGGCCGCCACGGACTGCAACTTCCACATCTTCCTGGGACCCTGGTCGCGGCAGTCGGGCTGCGACTACGTCAAGGACTTCCTGGGCAAGGCCGGGCTCTCGTTCCAGTCCATACCGGCCGCCCCCGGCGAGGCGGTGCTGGCCAAGATCGGCGACATCGAAATCAAGGGATGGCAGGAACAAGCGGGGGGCAAGACCGACGCCAAGTTCATCGCCGCCCTGCAGAGCGCGCTCAAGGCGACCAACTACCCGCCTAAAGCCGATCTCGCCCAAGTCAACTGGGTGATGGCGGAGCTGCTCCTGGTCATCATGGTGATCTACGTGACCATGGTGTACGGGCCCATCGCCGCCTTCCTGGTCGAGCTGTTCCCAACCCGGATCCGCTACACCTCGATGTCCCTGCCCTACCACATCGGCAACGGCTGGTTCGGCGGGATGCTCCCCTTGCTGGCCACGGCCATGGTCGCGGCCTCGGGCGATATCTACAACGGCCTCTGGTACCCGATTTGGGTGGCGATCATGACCTTCGTGATCGGCAGCCTCTTCGTGAAGGAGACCAAGGACCACAAGCTCCAAGAGGACTTCTAGGGAGCGGCCGCGGGAGTCCGCCCCCACTCCGGCCCCGCGCCCTCGGGGAGAGGGCCGGGGCCCTTCTTGTCAGGGAGGGGTGCAACTCGGCTAGAATCTCCGCGCCAGGTCGAGACCGACTCCCATGAACCCCCCGCGCGACGTCCTGGACCGAGTAGGAGGCGCCGTGTCTGAACCCATGTACCCGGTCAAGCCCCACATCGCGGCCCGATCGCACATCAAGAGCCAGCAGGAGTACGAACGGCTCTACCGTCTCTCCCTCGACAACCCAGAGTGGTTCTGGGGAGAGCAGGCGAAGACCCTCACCTGGTTCCATCCCTGGGAATCGGTGCTGGACGTCGACTACCAGGAGGTGGACTTTGCCTGGTATTCGGGCGGGCGGCTGAATGCTTCCTTCAACTGCGTGGACCGTCATCTTGCCACCCAGGGCGACCGCACGGCCATCATCTGGGTGGAGGATGAGCCCGGAGCCTACAAGCACATCTCCTACCGGGAGTTGAAGCACAATGTCTGCCGGATCGCGAACGTCCTCCTGAGCCACGGGGTCCGCAAGGGGGACCGGGTCTGCATCTACCTGTCCATGATTCCCGAGCTCGCCTACACGATGTTGGCCTGCGCCCGCATCGGAGCCGTGCACTCGGTGGTGTTCGGGGGGTTCAGCGCGGAGTCCCTGCGCGACCGCATCCTGGACGCAGGCTGCCGTGTTCTCGTGACCGCCAACGAGGGACTGCGGGGCGGGCGACGGATCCCGCTCAAGAAGATCGCGGACAAGGCGATCGAGGGCATGCCCCTGGTCGAGACCGTGCTCGTGGTGAGGCGGACCGACTCCGAGGTGGAGATGCGGTCCGGACGCGACCTCTGGCTGGACGAGGAGTGCCGCATGCACCGGTCCACCTGCACCAACGCCTGGATGGGGGCAGAGGATCCCCTCTATATCCTCTACACCTCGGGTAGCACGGGCAAGCCCAAGGGGGTGCTTCACACCACCGGCGGCTACCTGGTCTACGCGGCGGTGACGCACAAGTTCGTGTTCGACTACCGCCCGGGTGACATCTACATGTGCGCGGCCGATGTGGGATGGGTGACCGGCCACAGCTACATCGTCTACGGTCCTCTCGCCAACGGGGCCACCACCGTCATCTTCGAATCCACCCCGACCTACCCCGATGCGGGGCGCTATTGGCGGGTCGTGGACGACCTGGGCGTGAACATCCTTTACACCGCGCCCACCGCGCTGCGGGCCCTGGCCCAGGCCGGCGACGACTTCGTGAAGCGGTACCGACGCGACTCCCTGCGCATCCTGGGCACGGTGGGGGAGCCCATCAACCCCGAGATATGGCGCTGGTACCACGACGTGGTGGGGGAAGGGCGCTGCTCGATCGTCGACACCTGGTGGCAGACGGAGACGGGTGGGATCCTCATCACTCCCTTGCCGGGCGCCATCCCCACCAAGGCCGGCTCCGCCACCTTGCCCTTCTTCGGGATCAAGCCCGTGGTGGTGGATGCCAGCAACGGGAAGGTGCTGGAGGGGAACAACGTGGCCGGGGCCCTCTGCCTGGCCACCCCCTGGCCCGGGCAGGCCCGCACCGTGTGGGGCGACCACCAGCGCTTCCGGCAGACGTACTTCTCTCAGTACCCGGGCTACTACTTCACCGGGGACGGCGTGCGCCGCGACGAGGACGGCTACTACTGGATCACGGGGCGCATCGACGACGTCCTCAATGTCTCCGGCCACCGTCTGGGCACGGCCGAGATCGAGAGCGCGCTCGTGGCCCACGAGGCGGTGGCGGAGGCGGCGGTGGTGGGCTTCCTCCACCCCATCAAGGGGACCGGCATCTACGCCTACGTGACCCTCGTCTCGGGCTACGAGGGGAACGACCGCGAGCAGATCCAGGGCGCGCTCAAGGAGCAAGTCCGACAGGTCATCGGCGGCTTCGCCGCCCCCGACGTGATCCACGTGTCCCGCGGCCTCCCCAAGACCCGCAGCGGCAAGATCATGCGCCGCATCCTGCGCAAGATCGCGGCGTCCGAGTACGACGGAATGGGCGACATTACCACCCTGGCCGAGCCGGAGGTCGTGGAGCGGCTCATCCAAGAGCACAAGAGCGCCAAGCGCTAGCGTCCTCGGCCGGAGTGTGTAGCGGCGGGACCCTGGCCGGCCCTGACGGGAGGCTATGCTCACCGACTTCCACCTGCACACCTTCGTCAGCGACGGAGAGCTGGAGCCCGCCACCCTCCTCGCCGAAGCCGGGGCCCGCGGCATCACCCACCTCTCCATCACCGATCACGACGCCCTCGGCGCCTACGCCTGGCGGGAGGGGGCCGTGTTCGCGGAGGCGCAGCGGCTGGGGCTGAAGCTGACGGTGGGGATCGAGATGGACGCCGACCTGGACGGCCACGAGGTCCACCTGCTGGGTTTCGACCTCGACCTCCGCGAGCCGGCCCTTCTCGCCCACCTGGAGGCCGTGCGCGGAGCGCGCTTCGAGCGCGCGCGGCGCGAGATTCCGATCGTCAACGCGCTGCTCGGCGAGGGAACGATCAAGGAGGAGCAGATCTTCACCCCCGGCCGGGAGACGCTCATGAAGCCCCATTTCATCCATCCCCTCCTGGACCGGGGCCTGTTCTCGACCTACGAGGAGGCCAATGCCTGGTACCGGCAGCACGTCAAGGCGGGGGTGCCCGTGCCCAAGCCGCCGCTGGCCGAGGCGATCCGGCTCATTCGGGGGGCGGGCGGGTGGACGGTTCTTGCCCATCCCGGCTACTACGAGAAGGCGGGGGTGGCCATCGTGCCGCGCCTGGCCGCCCTCGCTGCCCTCGGCCTGCAGGGAGTCGAGCTCGACTACCCCTACCATGCCTGCTCGCCCGACCTCTTCGACGCCGCGGGCGAAGCGGCCTTCATCGCCGGCGTCCGGGCGGCGGGGGAGGGCCTGGGCCTCCGCTTCACTCGCGGCAGCGACAGCCACACCGCGTCCGACTTCGAGAAGGTCTACGGGCCCCGGCCTTGACCGCCCCCCCATCCATGTCCCGTCTTTTCCCCGCCCTCGCTCTCGCGGTGCTCGCCATCCCCTCCGCTTCTGCGCAGAGCCTGGAACAGGTGGTCAGCCGCTACTTGGAGGCCCGCGGCGGACTCCCCCGGCTTCGGACCGTTCAGACCCTGCGCATGATGGGGCGGCTGGCGCTGCCGGGGGTAGGGGCGCCCTTCACCCTGGAGCTCAAGAGGCCGGACCGGATGCGAGCGGAGTTTGCATACCAGGGCCTGCGGGGGGTGCGGGCCTACGACGGCCAGCGGGGCTGGGCCATCCCCGCCATCCCGGGACGGGACCGGCCGGAACCCCTCTCCCCGGCCGAGCTGAAAGAAGCCCGGGAACAGGCGGACATCGACCTCTCCCCGCTCGTGGACTACCAGGCCAAGGGCCACCAGGTGGAGCTCGTGGGACGGGAGCGGGTGGAGGGGAAGGAGGCCTTTAAACTCAAGGTCACCCTTCGGGACGGGAACGTGCACACCCTCTACCTGGACGCCAAGAACTGCCTCCCCATCCGCACCGAGGACACGCGGCCCTTGGACGGCGCGCCCGTGGAGTTCGTCACCGAAACGGGTGACTACCGACCCGTAGAGGGCATCCAGTTCGCTCACTTTCTGGAGATCGGCCCCAAGGGCAGCCCGGAGCGGCAGAGAATCACGTTCGACCGGATCGAGGTCAACGTCCCCCTCGACGACGCGCGCTTTCAGATGCCGTCCCCGTGAGCGCGCGCCTCAAGGGGGCGACTCTGGGGTTCGGGTGAAAGCGTTCCGAGGGCCAGAGGGGATTCCCCCGAGCCGGCTACTTGCGGGGATCCCCTCCCGTGAGCTGCCGGGGGGCTACGTTGCGCCACGCGGCGGCGAGAGCAACCCGCAGGCTCCGCGTCTTCGCCCCCCGAAGGCGCACGGCCGTGGCGCCCCGGCGGCCCCACCCGCCCTTGACGGGTGAAAAGACGGCTGGCTCGGCGCTGACGAAAGCCTCCTGCTGCTCCGGGGTCAGCTTGACCATGCCCCAGGCCGCGTCCGGGTAGCCCAAGGTCGCGAAGACCTTCCCGCGCACCCGGAAATCGCCGTGCCCCATATGACTGCCCACGGCTGCCTCGGGCATGCTCAGAGCCAGACGCCGAAAGCCCCCCCGCGTCATTGTTCGCCCCCAAGACGCCGCATCCGGGCCGAGCCCCGATGGAATCGCGATTCCGACCAGACACCGTGCGCTAGCGCCGAACTTCTTCCTGAACAACCGCCCAGGTGCTTCGCGACAGATCGGCGAACTCGGCCAGATGGTCCGTCGCGAGCTTGCCTTCAGGCGAGGCCCAGGCCGCCTCCATGCCGGGCCAATCGTCCCAATAGAGTTCGATGACCGCATCCCAGCCGGGATGCTTCCGGTTCGGATCGCGCTCGAGGTGGTTTTGGACGTATCGACGCAGGCCGGGCAGCCGACCCGCCAGAGCGGCGTGGTCGCCCCGGAGGGTCTCTTGAAACTGCTCCCGGGAGAGATCAGGCCGCCGGTACAGCACCACCAGGAACTTCAGCACTTCCCTCAACCCCGGCACCGCCCCCGCCGCCCCCGCCCCCGGGCACGGGTTGATCGCCGGCGTGCGGCGCCCACCGAATGCGGTATTATCCCATCCCACAGGAGGCAGAAAACGCATGAAGAGAGTCATCATCGGGGTCGTCAGTTGCGTCATCCTCACCGGGGTTGCTTTCGCTCAGAGGCCAAAGGAGAACGTCAACCCGGGCCGGCACCCCAACCTCGCGGCCGCGCAGAGGCACTGCCAGGAGGCCTTCGATCGGATCGTCGCCGCCCAAAAGGCGAACGAATGGGACATGAACGGACACGCGCAGAGAGCCAAGGACTTGCTGGAGAAGGCGAACGGCGAGCTCAAGGAAGCGGCGGAAGCGGCGAACCAAAACAAAGGTAAGTGACACCGGGGGGATCGAGCGGATCGGATTCCGTTCACCCCTCCCGGACCGCGGGCCAGTCCTCCTCGTCCCGGGGGCTCCTGGCCTGCGGAGACCGCCCCACGGACCGAGCCCGACCCCCGGGGGGAACCCCCGAGGAGCCCGTGGCCTGGCCCTAGTGTCCCTGCAGGCTGATCTGGAGCGTCCCCGACTCTGCGCCCGCAGGGCCGAAGTTGGCCACGAAGACTCTGTAAATGCCGGGACTGATGTTCATGGTCAGACGCTTTGGCTTGGCGGTGGGGTTGTCGGTGCTGCCCAGGAGGGTGCAGGACTGGCGGACCACTCGCGCCAGGGTCTCGTTGCAGGTCGGGTCCGTGACGTAGATCTCGATGTCGTTGCTGGCGAGCGTCCAGTCCGCGACCGCGTTCAGGGTGCCCGTCAAGGTGACCTTGATGTCGCTGATGAAGACGCCGTTTATGTCGACGTTGCTGAAGGTGATGAGGGGGAGGTTCGTGCTGTTGGGGGTGGGCGTCGCTCCCCCCGTGGGCGACGCGCTCCCGCAGCCGAGCGTTCCCACCACGAGCGCCGACGCGAGCAGGCGGGCACTAAGGCGGGACCTTGTCCGCGGTCGACGCGCGGAACCTCGCTTCCGCAGATCTGATCCTCCCCAGGCGTCCCATGCGGGGCCCGCCCTTAAAGGGCCACGGAGCCTAAACCCGCCACCCATTGTAGGCGGCCTCCGCCGCCCCCACCATCTCCCTGGGTGACATGGATCTATGCTAGCCTTGCCGCTCGTCCCAGTTTGAGGGATTCTCCCCATGGAGTGGTGGCTCTGGGTTCTGGTGGGGCTCGGCCTCTTCCTGTTGGAAATGGCCACGCCGGGGGGGTTCTTCGCAATTTTCTTCGGAGTCGCGGCCGTACTCGTGGGAGGACTGGCCTGGCCCGAGTGGGCGGGTCCGGCCTGGCTGCAATGGCTGCTCTTCTCGGCGATTTCGGTGGGGGGCCTTCTCGTCTTCCGGCGGCCTCTGATGCGCCATTTCAACCTCGACCGAAGCAAGCCCGTCGACAGCCTGGTCGGGCAAGCGGCGGTCGTGCTCGAGGAGGTCTCCACCGGGGGGGTGGGCAGGGCCGAGCTCAGGGGGACCACCTGGAGCGCGCGCAGCCACTCCTCCGTCCCCCTGACCAAGGGACAGCGCTGTACAGTGGAAAGGATCGAGGGCCTCACCCTCTGGATCCGCGCGGAATAGGAAGGGGGACGGCATGCCGGGCGTCTTGGTGGTTTTCCTGGTCCTGGCCTTCATCGTCTTCTACATGCTGGCCAAGACCGCGGTCGTGGTTCCCCAGCAGAACGCGTACGTGGTGGAACGCCTGGGGCGCTTCAGCGGCGTGCTCGATGCCGGCTTCCACATCCTCGTCCCCTTCGTGGACTCGATCCGCTACCGCCATCTTCTAAAGGAGCAGGCCTTCGACATCCCGGAGCAGGTCTGCATTACCAAGGACAACGTGCAGGTGGCGGTGGACGGTATCCTCTACCTCAAGGTCATGGACCCCGAGCGGGCCTCCTACGGCATCTCCGACTACCGCTTTGCCATCACCCAGCTCGCCCAGACCACGCTTCGCAGCGAGATCGGCAAGATCGACCTCGACCGGACCTTCGAGGAACGCAGCCACATCAACACCCAGGTCGTTACCGAGCTGGACAAGGCTTCCGAGGCCTGGGGGGTTAAGGTCCTGCGCTACGAGATCAAGAACATCACCCCTCCCCAGGACATCCTCGCCGCCATGGAGAAGCAGATGCGGGCGGAGCGGGAGAAGCGGGCAGTGGTGCTGCAGTCCGAGGGCGAGCGCGACGCCGCCATCAACAACGCGGAGGGGCAGAAGCAGCAGGTCATCAAGGCCTCGGAGGCCAACAAGCAGCAGCGGATCAACGAGGCGGAGGGTCAAGCGGCGGCCATCTTGGCCGTGGCCAAGGCCACCGCAGAAGGGATCCGGTCCGTGGCCCAGGCCATCGAGGCCCCGGGCGGCTTCGAGGCCGTTCAGCTGCGGGTGGCCGAGCAGTACATCACGCAGTTCGGTCACCTGGCCAAGACCGGGAACAGCCTGGTCATCCCCTCGAACCTGAGCGACGTGGGCTCCATGATCGCGCTGGCCATGAACGTCATCCAAGCGAAGGGGGGGGCCGCTCCCGGCCGATCCCCCGCGCCCCCCGCCCGCTAGCAGGGTTGCTCCCGGCACGCCCCCCGGACCGGGCCGCCTTCACGCGCCCGGAATGGGCCGTGATCAGCGCTCACCGCACCCCGCGCGCCGTCCAGCGCTGGCTGCACGCCCTGCCCTACAACTACGAGACAAAGGGGGAGACCCTCCGCTCCTTCCGGGGGGTCATCCGGCGCCGGCGGGCCCACTGCCTGGAAGCCGCGCTGGCCGCGGCCACGATTCTCGAGCAGCATGGCTACCCGCCCCTCCTCCTGAGTTTCGAGTCGATCGACCACCTCGACCACGTGATCTTTCCCTTCCAGTCCGGCGCTCGCTGGGGGGCGGTGGCCCGCTCCCGCGACCCCGGTCTGCACGGCCGCAAGCCGGTCTTCGCCTCGCCCCGCCAGCTGGCCCTGAGCTACGCGGATACCTACGTGGACCTCACGGGCCGGGTCACGGGCTTTGCCGTCGCCGACCTGCGCGACCTGGGACGCTACGACTGGCGGCTCTCGGCGCGCGGCGTCTGGAAGATCGAGCGCTGGCTGATCGACTACCCGCACGAGAGAATCGGGATCTCCGACCGCCGCTACCACGAACTGCACCGGCGGTACGTGCGCTACAAACGCCGCTACCCCGACCGCAAACCGGTGTACTACGCCAATCGGCGCGTGTGGATGTGACGCCTCTCCCGCCTCAGGACGAGGGAAGGGTGACGACTACCTGACTCCCGTCGATCACGGCCGGGAAGGAGGCGAGGGGTCGCGCGGCGGGGCCGTTGACGACCTGCCCCGTCACCAGGAAGCGGGAGCCGTGGCACGGGCAGTCGAGCGTGCTCGCCTGAGCCGACGGCAGAGCCACCGTGCACCCCATGTGGGTGCAGATGCGGGTGACCGCGACCACGGAGGTCTCCGAGACCCGGGTCACGGCCAGGGGAAGGCCTAGGCCGAGGAGCACACCGCTGGCGGCCACGGTCCCCCCCACCGGGGGCAAGGGCGCACGGACCAGGTTGGGTGCACCGGGGGTCGTGGTCGGGGTGGGGCCGGGGGGGGAGGGGGCCGTCGGGGAGGACCCTCCGCATCCCGTGGCAACCGCCGCCGCCACCGCCCCGCCCGTCAGGACGAACTCGCGCCGGCTGGGCATGGGGCCGCCTCCTCTCTAGTTTGGACCGGCCGCCGCCGGTCCGGGTTGAATTGCTCCCTGGTCCTAATACACGGCGCGCTTCTGGACGGTCTCCTTCGTGGACAAGGCAAAGCGGGCCTCCTCGGCGGCCGCCCCCTTGAGCCTCTCCGCCACGTATTCGCCCACCGCGGGCCCGTGCTTGAACCCGTGGCCCGATCCCCCGCCCGCCAGCCATACGTTTTCCAGGTCTGGGTGGCGATCGATCAGGAAGTCGCCGCTCGAGGTGTTCTCGTACTGACAAACCCGGGTCTCCAGGAGAGGCGCCTTCCCCAAGGCCGGGAAGCGCCGCCCCAGGAATTCCCGCACGCGGGCCACGCTCTCCGCGGAGACCAGCCGCTCGCCCTCGTCCGGCTCGAAGGCGGGGCCGTGCCGATCCGGTGCCACCTTGAAGCCACGCCCCTCCAGGTCCGGGATCCCGTAGACCTCCTCGCCGAAGTCGATCCAGGCGGGCAAGGCGGGGCTGCTGAACCGGACGTCGCCCGCGGGCGGCCCGAAGAAGAAGACCTCCTGGCGGGTGGGGAAGATGCGGCCGGCGAGGAGACCAGGGAAGACCTTGGGGAGCCAGGGGCCACAGGCGAACACAAACTCGCGGGCGTGGATGCCCTCGCCGTTCTCGGTGCGCAGCGCCTCCAGGCGGCCGTGGCCTTCGGGGGGCAAGACGTGGGCGGCCCGGTAGTCGACTCCCGCGCGCACGGCCTCTGCTACCAGAGCGGAGACCGCGCGGCGGGCCAAGATCACCCCGCTCTCCGGCTCCAGGAGGGCCCAGGTGTGGTCTCCGAGCGCGATCTGGGGGAAGCGAGCCTCGAGGTCGGGGCGCAAGAGCCGCTCGTGGCGGACCCCCAGGCGGCGGAGGGTGGCGAGGGTGTCTGAGACCAGGGGGTCGCCTTCGCGGGCCAGCCAGAGGACGCCGGTAGGTTTAAAGAGAGGCAGGCCCGTTTCCCGGAAGAGCGACGCCCAGAGGTCAAAGGAGCGTCGGGCGAAGCGCGTGTACAGGTCGTCCGCGCCGTAGCCCATGCGGATGATGCGCGACTCGCCGCCCGAACTGGATCGCGTGTTCCCGGGGCCGTAGGCATCCAGGAGCACCACGCTTCGGTCGGCTCGTCGCAGGTGCCAGGCCGTCCACGCTCCGAAGCATCCGGCCCCGACCACGGCCACGTCGTGGGTGTGGTGGGCGTTCCCCATCTCAGCCCGGGTCAGCCCGCCGGTCCCTTCCGCCCCCCCGTCCATTCCGGCAGGAGCCCATGGCGTATGTCCATGCGCTCGAGAACCCGGGCCACCGTCTGGTTGACGAGGTCGTCTATCGTCTTCGGCCGCAGATAGAAGGCGGGCATAGGCGGGAGGAGGATGCCTCCCATCTCGGCGAGGGCGAGCATCTGCCGAAGGTGGCCCACGTGGAGGGGGGTCTCGCGGACCACCACCACGAGCGGACGCCCTTCCTTGAGCGTGACGTCGCCCGCCCGCGCGATCAGCGTGTCTGTATAGCAGTTTGCGAGCGCGGAGACGGTCTTGATGCTGCAGGGGGCGATCACCATCCCCGCGGTGCGGAATGAGCCGCTGGCCGGTGCCGCGGCCAGGTCGCGGTTGTCGTGGACAACGTGGGCCAAGGCCTCGACCTGTTTCACTGAGAAGTCGGTCTCCTCCACCAGGGTGCGCTTGGCGGACGCGCTCACGATCAGGTGTATCTCCACATCGGGGGTGGTGCGCAGCGTCTCCAGCAGGCGGATGCCGTAAATGGTTCCGGAGGCGCCGGAGATGCCCACGAGGATCCGTCGCACGGGAGGCCATGGTACACCGGGCGCGGCGGGGGTGCTCAGGAAGCAGCGCCGGCCAGGACCATGGGTCCGCTGGGGCTGGGGACACCGCCCGTGATCTCGAGGGTGACCGCGAACGTCTTCACGCCCGCCATGTCATCGACCATGGGCAGGCGGAACACGGCCCCGCCCTCGGCGTCCACCTGGAAAACACCCGCCGGCACCGGTGACTTTGCGATCACCCAGATCTCGTAGGTCTTGCCCGCGGGGGCGGGGGTGAGGCCGGAAACCAGGAGCACCGCTTCGCGGCTGCCCGGGTTCCAGACCACGCGGGCATGGGCCTGGGGCGCGGCCGCGAGCCCGGCCAGACTCGTCACCCGCGCGTCGGGACTCGCCAGGAGGTCGCGGAAGGCCTTCTCGTCTGCCAGGCGGCGCCGCGCCGCGTCCAACTCCTCGCGAGACTTCTGCAACTGGGCCCGCATGGTGTCGGCCTCCGCGCGCGCCGCCTCCATAGCTCGGCGGGATCCGCTCCGCTCCTTCGAGATCATTACGAGGCTGCCCAGGGAGAGGACGAGGGCGGCGGCTGCGGCCAGGACGGGCCAGATCCAAGCCCGCCGCGCTCCAGCGGGGCGAGCCACGGCGGCGAAGATGCGCCGGCGCAGGTGGGGCGCGGGGGGCACGGGGGGGGTGGCCAGTCCGATGCGGTCGGCGACGGTCTCGAAGGCCGCGAGCTCCCGGCGCCCCTCCTCGCTTCCCGCTAGGCGCTCCTCGAAGTAGGCGCGGTCCTCGCCGTCCAGGGCCCCCAGGGCGGCCAGAGGAGCCAGTTCGAGGAGGCGGTCGTCGGTCATGAGGACCTCCCTCCCAGGACCTCGCGCAGCCGAATCATGGCCGTCCGGATCCTTGTCTTGACCGTCCCCAGCGGCTCGCGGAGGCGCTCCGAGATCTCGGACTGCGTGAGTCCTTCGTAGTAGGCGAGCTCCAGGGCCCGCCGCTGGTCAGGGGACAGGCCCTCCAGAGCCTTCCGCACGGCCAGGGCTTCGTCGCTGCGGGGGAGGGCCACCGCGCCCGGCGGGGCCGTGCCCGCATCCTCACGGCGTGAGGTTCGTCTGCGCAGGCGGTCGAGGGCGCGGGTGCGGGCTATCGTGCAAAGCCAAGCCTCGGGTGAACCACGGCGGGGATCGAAGCGAGTCGCCTGGCGCCAGACTTGGACGAAGACCTCCTGGACCACGTCCTCGGCTTCCGCGCGGTCGTGCAGGATCCGGAGGGCCAGGCCGTTCACGAGCCCGGCGTAGAGGTCATAGAACTCCCCGAGGGCCTTGTGGTCCCCCGAGGTCAGCCGGCGAATCAGCGATTCGGCTTGGGGCGCAGCCATTCCGGAACCGGGAGCCTAGACGGGAGATCTTAACCACAGGCCGCCGCCCGTTCCACCGGGGGAGGTCCCGCTCTCCAAACGCCTCGCGGCCGCTGCCGAATCGGGCCCGGGCCCAAGAGCCCCCGGCATCCCCGCATCTGCGCTAATAGACACGAAGTAGCTTGATGGGCTAGCGACGGTCTTGGGTCGCGGCGACCCCCGTCCAAACCAGGCGATGGAAGAGGCGGTCCATCACCTCGGGTGACCCGGGGCGGTCGCGGGCGAGCCAGAAGGACATCAGGGACAGCAACGCGCCGGCTAGCGCGTGGGACAGAGCCCTCCGGTCGCCCGTGGCTATCCGCCTGCTCGCTGGCCGCTCGACAAGCCTGTTCTCAATCGCCCGGGCGAAGTGCTCGCGCGCCAGCTCCATGAATTCTTGAATCCGCCCCGACTCGACCAGCGCCCTATTGCCGGGACCCTTCCTCACCCTGCGGGCGGAATCTCATTATAAGGATGGCGAAAGGGAGCCGGAGCGGCAGCATTGGCCCGCTGGCCTCGATGCTGGATTCTTCCACGCGGCGGACCGAGAAAAGGGGTCCAGTCCCGGCCAACGAGCGGACAGATCTGGCCAGTGGAAAGAAGCGAGGCCCCTGGGGACCTGACACCTAGAGGGGATCCTCGAGTCGTGCTCCATCCGCGGGTAGGCGAGGGGAACCTCCACCGCTCCCCGTTCGTAGTTGAGGCCAAGGCTCAGCGCTTGAAAGTAACCACGCTACTCCTCATCGGCGGCACCGTCCTCGCGTCGGCGGCGGACCGCGACGAGCGGGCCGCCTCTGGACTCACGGCCGCGGCGCTCGCCGGGGTCTGGCAGGGCACGCTGTCTCATTCGGGCGAGACCCAGACCTACGGAATGGAGCTCGAGCCGGAGAGCGACGGCACCCTCCGCGTCAAGCTGTCCGTGCCCATCCTCTATTTAGCGCATCGGGAGGTGGGGAAGCTTGCGCCCCAAATCGACGGCAACAGCGTCAGCATCGGCCCGTTCAAGTTCTTGTACGACGCCAACACGAAGACTCTGAGCGGCACGATGCCCAGCAGGATCGTCCCCGT